>CAZPET010000007.1:0-17692 GCA_964585625.1 uncultured Syntrophomonadaceae bacterium | reverse complement strand
CAGGTATTTGTATAACTTATTGGGGACAACCAATATCTTTATTTTTTTCAGGGAGAGATCGTAGGGGATGGTCAAAATATCCATCTGCCCCAGCAGTTGCTGCAGGTCGTCCCCGTATTTGGGTCCGTGCCAGATCAATTCAGGCTTGCCGAGAAACTCTTTCAAATCTTTGCCTGCCCCCTCAACGGGACCGATCAGATGCAGCTCCATGTCCGGTTGCAAGAGGACCTGTTTCAGCCACTCCAGGTCCAGGTGTTCGTTTAGAAAACCCATGAATCCTACCCTGATCTTGGGACCGCGTTCATCTATTTTCTCAGGTACCCGGTATTCTTTAAATTCATGGCCCGGTAGAAACAGCCTGGTGTTTGGATTATACCTGGAAAGGGTTTTAACCAGGGAGTGGGAGACGCCAAGGCAGAGGTCGGCCTTGGCTGCAACCCTTCCCTGCCTTTTCCTGACGATAAATTTCGAAAGGGCATTTGACAACGGAGAGATAAAGTCATCGTTGCAAAAATAAACCTTCAGGGAAAACCGGTCATCCTCCATAATTTTAATCGAATCATAATTGAAGTTGAACAAGATAAGCGGCTCTGCAGCATAATTTTGCAGCACCCGATCATATTCCGGCGCTGTTTTATTCTCCACCAGTGCGTGGACAAAGGGCAGGTAATGCTGGATCTTTACCGGCAGTGTAGCCCGGTTGCTTATCCTGCACCTGGTTATGTTCGGCGCAACGCTGTCAACGCAGGTGTCGTATTTATCGCGCCAGCCAATCGGGGTTTCGATAAAAAGAACATGAAAAAACCTGGCCAGCTGACTGGCGACCTCGTGCCTGATGCGCGGCGGCTCTTCCCACCTGGTCCGGGTAATGATTACTGCTGTGCCCAACAATAGCCCGCTCCTTAACTATTTCGACTCCCCCCGCCCGACGGGGGGGATTTAAAACATTAAATACTAAATCCACTGCTAACTGTTATCATTTCACCTGTATTTTTGTATGGCAGACGGTGCATTGCAACTGTTTCGCCCCGGCGTCCACCAGGCTCGCCCCGCAGCGGCAGACCCATCCCTTGATTTCCGACGGGTTTCCATAGACTACAGCAAAAGGGGGCACATCTTTTGTCACCACCGCACCGGCTCCGATTAGGGCGGATTCGCCGACAGTTATCCCGCAGAGAACAGTGGCATTGGCCCCGATACTGGCTCCCCGTTTAATTAACGTGGGCAGGTAATCATCGGAATTATTGCGCGGAAACGCGCTCCGCGGAGTCCTGATATTGGTGAATACCGCGCTGGGGCCGCAGAAAACATCTTCTTCCAGGATAACTCCTTCATAGACACTGACGTTATTTTGAATTTTAACATTATCCCCGATCGTAACGTTTTGACCGATAAATACATTCTGCCCCAGCTTGCAATGCTCTCCGATTACGGCGCCCGGCATTACGTGGGTGAAGTGCCATATCTGCGAACCCTTGCCGATGCGTGCGCCCTGATCTATGCAGGCCGTTTCGTGTGCAAAGTAGTCTGCCGATCTCTTCTTCTTCAGATCTTGTTCCGCCTTTACCAGCATATTAATAACCTCGATCCCGCTTTCACCACCGGTCAGCGGTTCGCTCCGTCCGGCAACGGATTGGATAAAATGTAGCGCTTCGTTCTGCAGGGCATCGGCAGGTTCCACTTCAATTACCTCGACACCCTGATCGCGAATGTTCAAATCCCCGGTTACTTCTTTCCGGTGTATGGCCAGCCGGTTAACATTTTCGTCATAGGTAATCATCCCCCTGCTGCCAACGATCACCGTTTTGCGCTCGTCTTCAGGCCAGAGCCAGGCTGCATGGACCAGGGCCTGGATCCCGTTTCTAAAAAGAATATTCAGGCGGATATCGTCCTCGATGCCGCGCTGCAAGGCAGCCGTACCATAAGCGGAGAGATCTTCAACAGGCGAATCCACCAGATAAGAAAGCATGGCCAGATCGTGTGGAGAAAAGCTCCAGAGAACATTTTCCGACCGGCGCACCGTGCCCAATTTCAGCCGGCGCATTTCGATCATATAGATCTGCCCGATAGCTTCAGAATCAAGGAGCTCCTTAATTTTTTTCACTGCGGGCTTGTAGAGTAAAAGATGGCCGACCATGAACACCCTTCCTAAAGTGTTGGCGGTCTTGACCAGCTTCTCCGCCTCGCCAACCGATAGGGACATCGGTTTTTCTACCAGAACATCCTTGCCTGCGGCAAGGGCTTCCCGGGCAATGCCGAAGTGTGTCGGCGCCGGAGTGGCGATAACCACGCCATCTACCAGCGGTTCGGCCAGTAGATCGCGGTAATTGCTATAAATACGGACATGAGGGTATGCCGCAGCAATTCTTTCTCTTGTAGAAGCGTCAGTTTCAGCCACAGCCGCAAGCGCTTTCGCATCGTTGAATACCCTGACATGATTCTTCCCCCAGTTTCCTGCGCCGATTACCGCTATCCGTGGAACTTGTGAACTCATATCAGGGTAACCTTCCTTTCCGGATCGGGTATGCCCCGGGTGGCGTTTCTGGCATCCAGGATCGCAGATGCTTTTTTCAGCACCCGGCGGTAGTCAACAGCACTGTGTTCTGTAGTAATCAGCACCAGGTCGGCTGCTTCAAGCGCTTCGTCAGAAAGAGGAACCGATTTTAACACCTTGTCGCCAAAAGAGACGGATTCCACGTGCGGGTCATGGAAAGAGATCTCCGCTCCATCCTGGAGAAGCATCTCTGCCAGGCAGATGGCCGGAGATTCCCGGCAATCCCGCAGATCTTTTTTGTAGGCCATCCCCAAAAAAAGAAGCATTGATTTTGAAGGTGCTTTGCCCAAATTGTTAAGCACCCGCAGCACTTTTTCACGGACAAACTCAGGCATGCGCCGGTTGATCTCGCCTGCCAGGCCGATAAAGCGCATGGTGAAGTTATACTCCCGGGCCTTCCATTCCAGGTAATGGGGGTCCACCGGAATACAGTGGCCACCCACGCCCGGACCCGGGTAAAAAGGCATGATCCCAAAGGGCTTGGTAAATGCAGCATCAAGGGTTTCCCACACGCTGATCCCCATCTTGTCGCACAAAAGGGCCAGCTCGTTTACCAGGGCGATATTGACCGCCCGGAAAGTGTTTTCATAAACCTTGACCAGCTCGGCCACCCTGGCGCTGGAAACTGGAACGACATGGCGGATCGTTTGGGAGTAAAAAGCCAGCGCCACCTCCAGCGATTCGGGACCGACAGCGCCGACAATTTTATTCGTGTTACAGGTAGTATAGCGCTTGTTTCCCGGATCGACCCTTTCTGGCGAGTGGCAGAGATAGAAATCGCGCTCCACCTGCAGTCCCGATGATTCCAGAATGGGCCGCATGACCTCTTCGGTAGTCCCCGGATATGTAGTCGACTCCAAGGAGACCAGCTGGCCCGGCCGCAATACCCCGGCCAGTTCTTCCGTTACCTTGATCACAGCCTGCAAATTGGGAACCAGGTTTTGATCCAGGGGGGTAGGCACACAGAGAACTATAATATCCGCATTTCCGGCGTTTTTAAAGTCGGGTTCCGCATGGAGCATTTGTTCCCTTACAGTCTTCTCCAGTTCCCCATCGTCGACGTCGTCAATATAGTTTATCCCGGCATTGATTTTGCGGGCTCTTTCCGGATTCTGCTCGATCCCGGTAACATGAAAGCCCACCTTTACCTTTTCCAGGGCCAGGGGCAACCCTACGTAGCCCAAACCCACGACGCAGATTTTTGCGGAACGATCCTTGATCTTTTCAATCAGGATCTCTTTGAGCCTGTATTCAGCTGTTGCACTCACCGGCAGCACCCTCTGTCCAGAAAATATTCGGCAACCGTTTCAGCGACGCGCTTTATTTCCAGAACTTCAAGTTCAGGAAACATGGGCAGTGAGAGAACCTCCCGGCAGGCTTTTTCCGCAACAGGAAATTGACCCTCTTTGTATCCCAGAGAGGCAAATGCTATCTGCAAATGCAGCGGCAGCGGGTAGTAAACAGTAGTGCTGATCCGGTTTGCCTGCAAGTATTTTTGCAGCCCATCACGATTATCGGTTTGCACGGTATACTGGTGGTAAACGTGACGCGCTGCCGCAGTAGCAACCGGAAGCTGCAACCCGCAGCAATTCCCGGTTGATTCCGCCAGGCAACGGCTGTAGAGAGCGGCGATTTCCTGACGCCGCCCTGTCCAGCGCTCCAGGTGCTGAAACTTGACCAGCAATACCGCAGCCTGCAATTCGTCCAACCTGCTGTTGCAACCCGGCATCTCATGATGATATTTCACCCTGGCCCCATGGACCCGCAGCTGGCGAACTCTTCCGGCCAGATCGGGGTCGTTCGTAACCACCATGCCTCCGTCGCCGAAAGCGCCCAGATTCTTGGTGGGAAAGAAGCTGATACAGCCCGCATCGCCAAGCGCCCCGACCCGTTTTTCTTTGTACTCGGACCCGAGGGCTTGTGCCGCATCTTCGATCACCTTCAGATTGTAAGCAGCGGCCAGCTTCAGTATTGGATCCATCTCCGCGGGGCATCCGTAGAGGTGTACCGGCAGGATCGCCCGCGTGCGGGGAGTGATCTTGGACTCGATCTGGGCAGGGTCGATATTCCAGCTTGCCGGATCGATGTCAGCGAAAACAGGTTTCGCCCCCAACCTGGCGACGGCTCCTCCCGTGGCAAAGAAGGTAAAAGGGGTTGTAATCACCTCATCACCGGGGCCGATATCGCAGGCCATCATGGCCAGGTAAAGGGCGTCACTGCCATTGGCTACGCCAATGCCGTAACGGGCGCCGCAATAGCCGGCTACAACCTCCTCGAGGGCCTCCACATTACGGCCCAGGATGAACGAACCGCTGTCGACGACAGCAGATAAGGCCTCCATCAACTCCTCTTTCAACTCCCGGTTCTGCCGGGTTAAACTGAAAGACGGGATCTGCTCATTCATGGATTTATTACATTCAGTCAATGGACTCTTCCCCTTTGTCTTTAACAGGATCGCGTGAACTGTTTAAACTATGGTAAAGCTGCCCAAGTTCATCAAAATTGCGCTCCCAGTCAGCCCGGGCCCGGGCCAGCTCCAGGTTGGATTGACCCATCCGGCGCATCAACTCTTCATCCTCCAGCAAACCGTTAACCGCAGCTGCCAGCCTCTCCGGCTCTTCGCGGGGGACCACCCGCCCGTTGATCCCCTCTTCAATCCATTCCAGGTTGGCGGGAACGTCTGTAGCCACAACCGGCAAGGCGCAGGCCAACGCTTCCAGAAGAGACAAAGAGGTGCCGTCGCTCAGGGAGCTGGTCACATACAGATCGGCTGCATTCAGATAAGCGGGCAGCGCTTCGTTTTCCACCGCACCGGCAAATTTGACCCTGGCTCCCAACCCCAGGGCAGCGGCTTGCGTCATCAACTGCTCCTGCAAAGGTCCAGTGCCTATAAAAAGCACCCTCGCTTCCGGATGGCGCGACAATATTGAGGGCAGCGCTTCGATAAAGTAGCCGACCCCGTAAACCGGTTTAAAGCTGCGGGTCATGATCAGGATCTTGTTTTTGGACCAGTCCAGCTCCCGGCGCGTCTGCTCCCGCAAAACGGGATCAGGCTTGAACAGGTTCAGATCGATCCCCCAGGGGAAGACAACGATTCTTTCTTCCGGATAACCGGCCAGATCCACAATCCGCCGCTTCACCTCTACGGCATCGCAGGTAATCATGTCGGAGCGGCGAATGGCGTAGCGCACCTGTTCCCGGTAAAAGCGGTTCATCCCCGGGTAAAGGAGGATATCAGAACCCCAGGGCATCAGGAGAAGCGGCCCGTATCCGGAAAGAGCGGCGACAAAGCCCGCGTCGAGCACCCAGCCGGCATGGAGGATATCGGGTTCAAACTCCCGCAGCAGCGCTTTCAGGTTGCAAAGATAGCGCCGGTAAAGAGCGGCTGCAGCCAGATACCGCAGCGGCCTCTTGAGCAGCTCAACCGCTTGCTGACGGGGCCGGTGGGAGGGCTGTAAAGATCCCTCCCCGTTGAGGTCTCCCTGCGAAGGCGGCTTTATCCCCAGATAACAGGTTCTTACCCCGGGGACGGCATACTGCGCGCCCGCCGGCTCCAGGTAAGCATAGCATGTATCGTAACCCCGCTCCACGAGCTTCACCAGAAAGCGGTAATCATGGATGCTCCCTCCCGTGGCCAGGTATAAGATCTTCAGCTTTTTTGATTCTCCCTGTACCATGCGATGTAGCGTTTCATACCCTCCTCAAAGTCAATCTTCGGTTCCCAGCCCAGCTCACGGCGCACCTTTTCCGCCGAGACTACCTTGCCCTTGTAATCTCCGGGGCGCGCCGGCAGATATTCAATCGCCACGCTGCCGCCCAAAAACTCCTGGATGGTCTCGGCAATCCGCTTGATGCTCACCGGTTCGGAGCCTTCGAGGTTGTATACCTGGTTCTCCGCCTTCTTATCCAGGGCCAGCACGTGAACCCGCGCCAGGTCTTCCACGTAGACATAGTTGCGGTATTGAAGACCGTCTCCCTGGATCGTCAGCGCTTCGCCGTTGAAGGCCTTGCGGACAAAAATGGGGATGACCAGCTCTTCGCGCATGCGCGGCCCGTAAGGGATACCGTAGCGCAAAATGGTAAAGGGCTGTCCGTACAGCTGGCGGTAGTTATGGAGAAGCATCTCCCCGGCAATCTTGCTCGAGGTATAGATGTGCCCCGCGTCGGGAAGATAAAACGGCGTCTCTTCAGTAAGTTCGCCGTCGTCACGGGTACCCGTATATACCCATACGGTGCTGGCAAAAAGAACCCGCTTCACTTCGTTCAGCCGGGCTGCTTCAAGGACGTTGGCGGTCCCGGCAATATTCACCTGAACGGTAGACACGGGGTATTTGAACGCCTGGTTGACATTGGAGACCGCGGCCAGGTGAAAGACATAGTCACATCCCTTTACCGCGTGAATCAGCGAAGAGAGATCCAGTATTTCCACATCTTCGTAAAGAACATCAGGACGGTGCGGCCGGGCCTTATGATCGATAACCAGCACATCGTAACCCGCTTCTTTGAGGTGGTCGACAACGTGCGAACCGATAAATCCCGATCCACCGGTTACGGCAACTTTCTCTGTCATGTGATAACCCCCTTAATTATACCTTGATCGATTTAGCAATGCTCTCCAGAACATGATCCGCTTCCGCTGCAGTCATTTCAGCATAAACCGGGAGACAGATGTGCCGGTTGCAGATATCCTCCGCCGCAGAAAGCGTCTCCCCGCCTGCATACTTCTCGAATACAGGCTGCCTGTGCAGCGGCGTTTCGTAGACCTCACCGCTCAGGCTGACTCCGTAATCCTCCTTGAGCCGCTTCTTCAAGGCGGACCGATCAATTCCAGGCGCCAGCAGGGCCATATACTTGTAATAGCAGCTGCCGACCCCGGCGGGCATGAGAACCGGGGAGACCCCTTCCAGTTCCTGCAGGCCTTTATCGTAAATCGCGGCAATTCTTTTTCGGGCGGCGATAAATTCGTCGAGACGGCGCAGCTGCGACACTCCTACAATGGCGTGCAGCTCGCTCAAGCGCCAGTTATACCCCATCCTCACATGAAAATTGCCGTAAAAACCGGCCTTCCCCTGGTCGCGGTAGACCTGCGCTTCTTTCATCAACTCTTCATCACCGGTGGTGATCATCCCGCCTTCACCGCTGGTGATCACCTTCGTGGGGTAGAAGGAAAAGGAACCGGCAATACCGAAGCTGCCGGCGTATTTCCCGTCAAAGGAAGCGCCATGAGCGTGGGCGGCATCTTCAACCAGCTTCAGGCCGTTTCGATCGCAAAACTGCCTGATCTCGTTTATCTCGGGAGTGATCATGCCTCCGATATGAACAATGATCACCGCCGCGGTCTCTTTATTCACCGCTTTTTTCAAAGTTGCCAGGCTCAGGGAAAATGTCGCCGGATCGATATCGGCAAAACGCGGCCGCCCCCCGGCATGAACGACGGCAGCGGCGGTGGCAAAAAAAGTATTGGTGGGGACAACTACCTCCTTCCCGGCCACGCCGATCGCGCGCAGGATAATTTCAATCGAGCTGGTCCCGCTGTTGACGGCAACCGCATGCTTGACCTGGTGGCGGCGGGCGAATTCTGCTTCAAATTCCCGATTGAACTTGCCCAGGGTCAGCCAGCCGCTTTCCAGGGCTTCCCCCATCTTCTCAAGGATCCACTTTCTATCTTCTTCAGGGAAATAAATTTTTGCAGCCGGAATGTTCAAACATGTCTCCTCCGTTCAATTAATTTGTTATCGTCTTGGTACCATTGAAAAGTTTGCCGGATTCCTTCCTTGAGACTGTATTGTGGCTTCCAGCCCAGCGCCGTAATTTTACTGATGTCCAGCAGCTTTTGCGGCGTGCCGTCGGGCTTGGAGTGATCCCAGACAATCTCACCGCTGTAGCCGGTCAGTTCCCGGATCATCGCAGCCAGTTCCCGGATAGAAATATCCCGTCCCGTGCCCAGGTTGATCAACTCGCTGCTGTCATAACGCTGCATTAAAAAGAGGCAGGCGTCAGCCAGGTCGTCAACATGCAGAAACTCACGGCGCGGTTCTCCCGTGCCCCACAGCAACACCGACGGTGCACCTTTACGCCCGGCCTCATAAAATTTCCTGATCAGGGCAGGTAAAACATGGGAGTTTTCCAGGTCAAAATTATCGCCGGGACCGTAAAGATTTGTCGGCATCACCGCTATATAGTTGGTGCCGTACTGCCGGTTATAGGATTGACACATTACTATCCCTGCGATTTTGGCTACAGCGTAGGACTCGTTGGTCGGTTCTAAAGGTCCCGTCAGGAGGTACTCCTCTTTCAGTGGCTGGGGAGCATGCTTCGGATAAATACAGGAACTCCCCAAAAAAAGCAGTTTTTTAACCCCGTGCAGGTAGGACTGGTGAATCACATTTGTCTGAATTACCAGGTTGTCGTGGATAAACTCCGCCGGGTAGGCGCTGTTGACAAGTATACCGCCAACCCTTGCCGCGGCCAAAAAAACATATTCCGGTTTTTCCCGAGAAAAAAATTCCGCAGTTTGCCGCTGATCGCGCAGGTCCAGTTCACTGCTAGTACGGACAACCAGGTTGGTAAAACCGGCAGTTTCCAGTTTCCTGACGATGGCTGAACCAACCAGTCCCTTATGCCCAGCCAGATAAATTTTGCTTTCTTTTTCCATTATAGTTATAGCCCTCCCGCAGGCACATGGCTTCATGCTCCGCTTCCTTGATGTCTGACCGAACCATCATTTCCACCAGCTCTTCAAAGCCGACTCTTGGACGCCATCCCAGCCTTGCCCTGGCTTTAGACGCATCACCAACCAGCAAATCCACTTCCGTCAGGCGAAAATACCTGGGATCTACCTCTATTAGCACTTTGCCGGTATTATCGTCCAACCCTTTTTCAGATACTCCCTCGCCCTGCCAGACCAGGTTAACCCCTGTTTCGGCAAAAGCCGCCTGGCAAAACTCGCGTACCGAGCGCATCTCCCCGGTGGCAATCACGTAATCGTCAGGAGATTCCTGCTGAAGCATCAACCACATTGCGTAAACATAATCACCGGCGAAACCCCAGTCGCGCCGCGCATTCAGGTTTCCCAGGAACAGTTTCTGCTGCAGACCCAGTTTGATCCTGGCCGCCGCCCGCGTAATCTTCCGGGTGACAAAGGTCTCGCCCCGGATCGGCGACTCGTGATTGAACAGGATTCCGTTGCTGGCGTGGATTCCATATGCCTCGCGGTAATTCACCGTGATCCAGTAGCTGTAAAGTTTCGCCGCGGCATAGGGGCTGCGCGGGTAAAACGGTGTCGTTTCTTTCTGTGGAATCTCCTGGACTTTACCGTAGAGCTCACTGGTGGAAGCTTGGTAGAAGCGAACCTTACTTTCCAGCCTTAAAATACGCAGTGCCTCCAGCAAGCGCAGCGTGCCAAGCGCATCAGCGTTGGCGGTGTATTCCGGTGTCTCGAAAGATACCTGCACATGGCTCTGTGCCGCTAAATTGTAGATTTCTTCCGGCTGTGTTTCCTGGATGATACGAATAACGTTAGTCGCATCGGTTAAATCGCCATAATGCATATAGAAATCGGTTTGCTCTTCCAGCGGATCTTTGTACAAGTGATCGACCCGGTGTGTATTGAAAAGTGAAGAGCGCCTCTTAATACCGTGCACGATATAACCTTTACTCAGGAGCATTTCGGCCAGGTAGGCTCCATCCTGGCCGGTAATCCCGGTAATCAAGGCCACCTTACTCAAATCAGATCCTCCCTCGCTAGCATTTATTGCAGACCCATCGAGCGAAAAGCCGCCGTGAAACGTTTTTGCCAGGTATGTTCGTTTTGACAGCGCTCGTACCCGGCCCGCCGGATAGCTTCGCGCTCGTCATCGTGCGCCAGGTAATATTTGATCTTCCCGGCCAGATCTTCGGGGCCGCTGTAGCAAACGATCTCTTTGCCGATCTTAAAAAACTCCTCGAGCTCCTCCATATATTCAACCATGTAAAAACCGCCGCTCATGGGAACCTCAAAATCGCGCAGGCGAACCTGTAAGATCCGCTCTTCTTCTTTATGAGTATCGCCGCATGATGAGAAACCAAGGTTGATCTTCGAGCGGCTGTAAAGTTTGATCATCTCTTCATCGGAGAGAACATCGCCGAGAATCCGGTCGGGCAGCTGCCTGACATCACTGTCCAGCACGGAGGTGCTGATTGAAGATGCCTGTGAGCTTCCGTTTTCACCCAGCGGAGCCCTCCTCCTCTGCAACCTTCTTAGCGCTTCCCGCCTCCCCTCCGGCGTAGCCAGGTAACGGGCGATATAATAAGCGCGCCTGGGCAAGTTGCGCCGGTTGGCCTGCTGGACCACCGGAGAGTAATCCTGCCACCACAGTCCCCAGACCCGGATATCGATATCCTGCTCCAGGAGGTAGCGGATATAGGCCGGCCGCTCCCCGTAAGCCTGACCGACAAAGGTAACCTCGAGTTCCACCGGCAGGTCGTAAGGTTTGTAGATTTGCGGGTTGGCCGCCTCCTGGCAGTAAACCGGCCTCGCTCCCAGCGCCCGGTAATCCGCGAGGCGAAATTTCTCCGGCACGAGACACCAGTCGTAGCGGGGCGAGATCTCTTTCACCAGGTCCAGCTGGTAGGCGCCGTTGCAGAACCAGTTTACCGTAACGATACCGAGTTCCCTGATCTCATCGATCGCTTCCGGTAAAACGCAGGCATCGTAGAAATAGCTGAAAAATAGATCCAGCGGCTTGACAGCATGTGCAGCCCTGACCTGCCGCAGCAGCTCTTTTGAAACCCTTTCCCGGTTTCTGGCGATAAATTTAGGCGAGGCCAAGTTTTTAAATGTCAGCCGCAAATCGTAATCAAATTCAACCAGATCATGGCCCATATCCGCCAGGGAAAGATAAAGATTGTTGCGCCACAAATTCGAATCAAAGGCAGAATTGGGTGTCGTGTCAGCCGCATAAAAAATACGCATGGTTAACCCTCTCTTTATGCGGCCCTTACAGAGTCAGGGCCGCCGCCTGGGCATCCTGGAAAAACATCTGCACTGTTTCCAGCGAGAATTCATCCAGGTTTTTCCCCACGGCGGAAAGTTTCTTCAAAATGTCGTTGGTCACCGTGATGATATGGCAGCCGCATGCCTCGGCCTGAAAAATATTCAAAAGCTCCCGGGAGCTGGCCCAGAGCAGCTCGGCATCCGGATTCACCTTCATGATAGAGGCAATCTCATGCATATACGGGACCGGATCCCGCCCCGTATCGGCAATTCGGCCGGCGAAAACCGAGATGATGCTCTTTACCCCGGGAGCAAGCGCTTCCACCGTCGCACGAGCCTGCTCCAGGGTAAAGAGAGCGGTCACGTTAAGTGAGAGCCCGTCGGCTGAAAGCTTCTTCACCAGCGGCAGAGAGCTCTCACCGCGGGTATTGGTAACCGGGATCTTGATATTGACATTGGCCCCCCATGAGGCAATCTTGCGCGCCTCTTTTTCCATCAACGCAAAGTCGTCGGAGATAACTTCAAACGAGATCGGCACATCGGTGATTTCCGCCAGCACCTCCCTGGCAAAAACCTCGTAATCGGCAACCCCGGCTTTTTTCATCAGCGAAGGGTTCGTGGTAAAACCTTTGACAATGCCCTCCCGATGAGCCGCTTTCATCTCTTCCAGGTCGGCTCCGTCAGCAAACAGTTTGATTTTAAGGTTTTTCAGTCCGTTCATTACTTTACTCCTTTCTTCTTCTGCTTTCCACAATAATATTCACTGCAGCCTGCAGATTGGCCGCCCTGTAATCGGGGAGGACGGCGCCTCTTTTTGAAGCGGAAAACTTATTTTCAATCAGAATCGTTTGCAGCCCGCAAGCCCTGCCGCAGAGAATATCGCTGTCCTGATCGCCCACCATCCATGAGTCCGTCGTGCTATAACAATACTTTTTTTTAGCCTCATCCAAAAAGTAGGAGCCGGGCTTACGGCAGGCGCAGCTGCCGCTGTATCCGGGAACGATCCCGTGCGGGTGGTGGTAGCAGTAATAGTATTCTTTAAACTCTACCCCCCCGGCGGTGAGCGCTTCATGCAGCAGCGCGTGAATCGCTTTGATATTTTCCAGTGTGGTCTTCCCCTTGGCATAGCTGGGTTGGTTCGAGACCAGGAAAAGCATGTAGCCGTGCTGCTGCAGCCGGCGCAGGGTCGCCACTGTCCCGGGATAGATTGCAAAGTCGGTGGCAGTATGGGGAGACTCGTATTCGCCTGTCGCCGGGTTAAAGATCAGCCGGTTCAGTACGCCGTCCCGGTCCAGAAAAACAGCCCGCTCCATCTATTTAACCGACTCCCACTTCATTTCAAATGTTTTCACCGCGGGATGCGAAACCAGCAGGTGCAGGATCAGCGCCTGGAAAGCCTCCGTATGCGGGGTTACCGTCTCCGGGTTAACCGTGGGCACGATCACGCAGGCATCGGCTACCCGGGCGGTATAGCCCCCGTCTCTGCCGACAATACCGATGATCCGGGCTCCCACTTTCCGGGCGTATTTCAAAGCCTCCACCAGATTGACGCTGACCCGCTTCTCTTCGTTGCCCCCGCCGACGGAGAAAACAACCACGCCGTCAGCAGCGCCGAGCTTGCTGCCCTTGAGCCAGTTGACAAAGACGCTCTCCCAACCGTCATCGTTAACCCGCGCCGTCAGCTCCGAAACGTTATCCGTAGGGGCATACGCTTCGAAACCCCCGATCTTCCTGAAATCGTTCACTGCATGGGTGGCGTTGCCGGCGCCGCCGCCTACCCCCAGCACAAAAAGGCGCCCGCCGCTTTCCCTTACTTCCAGCAGGGTTTGCACCGCTTTTTCGATGACGCTTTTATCGATTGCCCCGGCAACCTGTACACTCTCGTCCAGGTAGCTGTCAATATACCCTCTAAGATCCATCTCTTTCCTCCAGTTGTTTATTTTTTTGCGCCAGGTAGGCGCCGGTTTCTGCCAGCCCCGCCGGGGAGCCGATCTCGTAGAAACGTTCTTTCACTTCGAAGCCGAGCAGCTCGTCCCGCTTTAGCAGCTGCTGAAAGAGCCCGCACAGGTCCCACTTGAGCAGATCCGGGGCAAATCCGGCAAAAGCATCTTTACGCAGAATACTGAGGCCGTAATCAATATGCTGCATCGCCGTATTCGAGCAGCCTTTTTCGTACTTGAGAATCCGGCCGTTCTCAAAGCAAACATTGCTCCTGTCCCAGCGGTTTTGATTTTTGAACACGGTCATCAGACCGGGTTTGTCGTGTGAATTGAAATAGGCCATGATTTCCCCGTAATCGGTCTCCAGGTAAGAATCGCCGTAAATCACCCAGAAAAGCTCTCCCAGCAGCGGCAGCGCCTTATGCAAAGCCCCCCCGGTGCCGAGCAGCTTTTCACCGTCAAAAGAGTAACGCACCGCCAGCCCAAATCTGCCGCCGTCTCCCACGTGTTCGCGAATTTGCTCGCCCAGGTATCCCGCGCAGATAACTACTTCGGCAATCCCGTTTCGCTTCAGCAAATCCATCTGGTGATCGATAAACGGTTTACCGGCTACTTCAATTAGCGATTTCGGCATTTCCCGGGTGACCGGATAAAGCCGTGTCGCCAGCCCCCCGGCGAGAATGGCTGCAGGAGGGTTCAAGAGTGGATCACCACCTTTGTTCCCTCGAAATCAAACCGGAAGCGGACTTCCCTCAGGCCGGCCTGTGCCATCGCGTGCCGCAGGCGGACCTTATCTTTTGCGTAAAACATGAGAAAACCCCCGCCGCCCGCGCCGATCAGCTTGCCCCCTTGGGCTCCGTTCTGCATGGCCAGTTCATACCATTCATTAATTTCAGGATTGGACATGGCGCCGGAACGCCGCTTTTTGTGCTCCCAATGCACGTTCATCAGCGCGGCGAACTCTTCCAGGTCGCCCCGCTCGAAGGCCTCCTTGCTCCTGAGGCCGAGCTCCTTGACAAAATGCAGGTTGTCCAGCATGGATTGATCGTCCCTTTTGCTCTTTTCGTCCTGTTCTTTCAGGATCGTGGCGGCGCTCCTGGAGTAGCCGGTAAAAAACAGCAGCAGGTTGTCTTCCAGGTTGTAGAGGGTCTCCTCCGAAACGTTTAGCGGGTAAACATCAACGCTGTTATCGGTATTGAAATTGAAACAGGTCACCCCGCCGTGGCTGGCAATATACTGGTCCTGTTTACCCACGGGATCGCCGAGCAGTTCTATTTCAATATGGCAGGCCTGCTCCGCCAGGTCTTGTGGATAGATGCAATTTTTCTTGTATGTATGCAGCGCCTTCAGCAGCGCCGTGGTAAAGCTGCCCGAGGAGCCGAGGCCGGTGCCGGCGGGGATGTCCGCGATACTGGTGATCTCCAGGTAAGGACCTTCAAAACCTGTCAGCTTTAAAGCCTCGCGAATGATCGGATGCTTCACCAGGCCGGCATGGGCCACCTCTTCCAGCTGTGAATACTTCAAGAATAAACGCGGCACGAAGCTCTTATGTACGGTAATATAAACATACTTGTCGATCGCAGCGGCGATCACGAAGCCGCCGTGGTCGCGGTAGTAGGACGGAAGGTCCGTGCCTCCCCCGCCCAGCGTAATGCGCAAGGGACTGCGACAGATGATCAATTTTTACCGCCTCCGCTCTTCTTCTCTTTATTACTAATCTTGCTTCCGACGATTTCACCTTTTACTTCCGGCACGGCTGGGGAATCGCCCCGGGGGCCTGCCCCGGTAAATACCGCCGCCATCAGCGGGATCAGCTCGCTTCCGGCAATCAGCCGCTTCGGCCTGAAAAGTGCGCCGTCGGTAAACCAGTAATACTTTTTCCCCCTCCCGGAGAGCTCTTTTACCGCGCCGCGCCATTCCGGCTCCGCCGCGGTCCACCACCACGTTTCGCCGCTGTTGCGGCGGCGCAGCCTCAGCATGCCCAGCAGGGCGCAGCGCTTAAGAGCTGCGCCGACCGGAAGCCGTTCACCTCGGAAACCCCGCAGAAACCACGGTGAAGCGGCAACCAGGGCCAGCGCTTCCCGGAAAACCGCAAGGTTGTCCGCCGGTTCCAGGTAGCTGTCCACCACCGCCCGCGCTACCGCATCGCTTACGTCGCAGCCAAGCTGGCGGCGAATCGATTCTTTAACGAGAGGGCCGTAGTAATCCCTGTTAGCCTGCGGTTCTACCTTGGTCTTATTCACCGCGTGATCGCGCCAGTAACAGGCGATACCCGGGATTGCGCCCGCTTTGCCCAGAGTCAAGAGCCGGGAGTATAGATCCATATCCTCTCCGCCGCGCGCCGTTGCGTCGTAGCCGCCGCAGGCAAGGGCCTCCGCTTTCCTGAACATTACCGTTGAATGACCCAGGCAGTTGCCGAAGGCGAGCCGCCAGCGGATTTCGGCATCGCTGAAAGGCGCCCTGAATATATCTCCTGTCTCCCGCCCTTCCCGGTCGATTACCGCGTAATGGCCTGCCGCCAGCACCGTTTCCGGACGCCCCTCCAAAAAGGCAACCTGTCTCTCAAAGCGCTGATGATGGGCCATGTCGTCCGAGTCGAGGACGGCGGCATATTCGCCTTTCGCTTCGGGAAGCGTTTCAGCCCGGCAGCGGCTTAAACCCCTGTTACTATTGAAACGGATTACCCGGAAACGGCAATCCAGGTCCGCATATGCCCGGCAGATGGCGGGGCTCTCATCGGTAGAGGCGTCGTCAACAAGCAGCGCCTCAAAATCTCCCCGCGACTGGCCCCGCAAACTGTCCAGACAGAAACGCAGGTAGGGAGCTGAATTATAGATCATCACGATCACGGATACTTTCGGTTTCATCCTGTTTCATACTCCTTAAAACGCAGGTCAGGCGCCAAGCAGGCCGCAATAGACCGCCTCATAATTCCGCGCAATTTTCTCCCAGGTGAAGCGATCCCGCCAGGCCTGGAAACCGGCCTCGGACATGGCGCTCCTTTTCTCCGGGTCGTGGTATATCTTTTCAAGCATCTCCGCCCCCGTCCCGATCTCGGCGCGGCTATAACCGTGATCGTCTTTCAGGGTGGGCAGCACAAGACCCCCGCCGGACCACTTGATAATCTCGGCCGCGTTGCCCACGTCGGTAGTCAGGAAGGGGGTCCGTGAAGCCATACACTCGAACAGTACCAGGGGGGAACACTCCACGTTGGAGGGAAAGAGGAAAAGGTCGGCTGCATGGTACGCCGCCACCGTTTCCTTGCGGGAAAGCCCGGCCACGATGATCCTCTTCCCGTCGACAAGTCTCATAGGCCCCAGATTGAAAAACCTTTTTTGCCTTTGGCAGCGTCGGTAACAGTGCACCGAGGAGATATTGCCGACGATCAGCAGGGTCGCCTTTTTGATCTTGGCTCTTCGGAAGATGGCAATCGCTTCAGCGTGTCCCTTAATCCCGGTGTGAGTACCGACATGCAGAATGAAAAAGCTATCCCCGGGGATGCCCAGCTTCCTGCGCACATCGAAGTCGGGCTTGGAAAGGAACTCGTCCGCGGCTGCGCCGTTGGGGATGACCACCTTCTTCGCCACACCGACTGCACGGGCAAAGTTGATATCGCGGTAATCATCGGAGAGAAATATATTCATGTCGTAGCGGTGCAGCCAGCTGCGCATCGATTCGAAATAATCTTTATGCTCGGGCAGGTAGAGCCCGGAAAAACCGGTGGGCACGAACACTTTCCTGGCCTTGATCTGTTCCAGGTGCTGCAGGGCAATATCCGTGGCCCATTGTTGGGCGGCAAAATTGGTGATCAGATCAAAATCGGATTGCAGCAGGAAGCGCCGGTATGCTTCCACCTCCCCGGTCATCCCCCTCACCGCGTTGCCGTCAACGGCAAACTCGACGATTCTCACCCCGTTATGCTCCTGCTTCTCCCGTTCGGCCATCCTGGAGGTAGCCACCGTTACCCGGTGGCCCATGCGGCATAGCCGTTCAGAGATCTGCCTGACATGTTCCTGCATTCCTCCGACAGAAGGATGATAATATTCGACTGTATGCAAAATTTTCATCTAGCTCTTCCCGTCCTTAATACTCTTGCGGGCAGTACTTTTTAGATTTACAATATACTGCACAAACGCTCTGCCGCGAGTGGAACCGTTAAGCCATTTAATCACTTTTCTTTTCCAGAGAGTAACGCTTAAAAACGGTTGCCAGATTGTACCATAA
>CAZPET010000006.1:0-19187 GCA_964585625.1 uncultured Syntrophomonadaceae bacterium | reverse complement strand
CGTCACCGATAAGGCAGTTCCCTTTTCAGATTATTCCCGCCATGTCACCAATGGCAGAACTGGATTGCCACTTAGCTCGCACTTTAATCCCTGGCATGCCTCTCTTCCGAGAGCAGTCTAGGAGATTTCCTCCCTGGCTCCTGTCCTCCCCTAGCCTCTTTTGCAGGGTGGGTTTCAGGAATCTTCTCCTCCCCCCGCCCACTCCACTCAAGGCAGGCTACGCTGCACCCAGCTTTCACCGCATGCAGGTTCATTCCCAAGCAGTAACCGTAGCCGTCAGGCATCCGGCCACCGTCTTTGGGTCTCCGCGAAGGCAGGGTCAACGCCTACATGCCTTTGTAGATCGCCCCGTCCTTCTTAACTCCCAGCACCAGCCCCCGACTGGGCTTCGGCAGCCAGCACCAGGAACTTCATCGATGTGCCCTTAACGGATTTTTAGGCCCGTTCTCGAAGAGGGGGAGCCAACTAGAATACTGCACCACTTATGCCTCTTGGTGAAAAAATTATAACACAACGCTCTTCTTTTCTCAAGAAGCAGGAGTTAGTTGAATTGGTGCCTGGCACCGAATCAACTAACTCCGTTTAGGTTACAGGTTGTGCTGCATTTCGCAGGCCATCACGGTGTGCTTGCAGAGAACGATCGTCGTGACCGAGCCCACTCCGCCGGGAACCGGGGAGATCCTGTCGACGACCGGTTCCACCGCGTCAAAATCCACGTCGCCGCAGTATTTGCCGGGTTTGTCGGGATCCGCATTGATGCCGACGTCTATGACAATCTGTCCCGGCTTGACATAGCTGCGGCCAATCATCTTGGCTCTTCCCACAGCGGCCACCAGGATGTCGGCGGCGGCACAGACCTGGTCCAGGTTCTCCGTGCGGGAGTGGCAGATCGTCACCGTGGCATGTTCGCGCAGCAGCAGCATCGCCACCGGCTTGCCCACGACCATGGAGCGGCCGACCACGGTAACCTTCTTCCCCTTCAGCGGGATATCGTAGAACTTCAACATCTCCATGCAGGCGGTGGGAGTGCACGGCGGGAAACCGGTCTGGTCATCGGCAAAGACCTTCCCCGCGCTGCCCAGGGTCATGCAGTCGACATCCTTCTCCACCGGAATCAGCGAGCGGATCTTCTTCTCGTCGAGATGCTTCGGCAGCGGGGCGAACATCAGGATGCCGTGGATGGAGCTGTCCGCGCCGACAGAGAGAACCGCCTTCTCAAACTGCTCCTGGGAAATATCCTCGGGATGTTCAAAGATCTCGTAAGAGATTCCGATCCCGTCACTGGTCTTCTTGATCCCGCCCTCGTAAAAAAGGTCGTCCGGGTTGGCGCCCACCCGGATAATCCCGATCTTCGGGGTAATCCCCTTTGCTTTCAGGGTCTCCACCCTCCGGACCAGATCCTCTTTCATGGCATCGGCCACCGGTTTACCCTTCAATCTTTCAGCCATTGTCCTAACCTCCTCGTTATTTTATTTTATTTTTTGATCTTGCCGATAACCAGTTCCAGCGTTTCATCGGCAATTTTGCTCCCGTCCTTCAGAAGTTGATTCATCTCTTTGTTTACCTGATCCACAAATTGCCGGTCTTTGATCGCACCCAGGTTGATGATCACATTGAGATAGGCGCTCTGCAGGGCCGCCTTCAGGAATACCACCCCGCAGCCTACATCCGAGATCGCCAGCATCGAGCCGATCTCGCCCATGCGCTCATGGATCTTGATGCCCCGGTAAGCCTGGCGCATGATCTCCAGGGGGACAGAGAGGGCCACCTTGGAGCATTCCTCGAGGGTCTTCTCTTTGTGGGCGGCCTCTTCGGGTGTATTTTTCGGCAGCCCGTAAGCTTTCGCCAATGGCTTGAAAGCTTCCGCATCTTCGTCCACCAGCGCTTTCAAGCGTTCAATGATCCCGCTGCCCTCTTCAAGCAGGGTCTTGACCTCATCTTCCACCGCGGCATACTTCTTCTTGCCCACGGTCAGGTTGCCCACCATGTTGGAAAGGGCCATCCCGATGGCCCCGCCCATGGCGGCCGCCCCCCCGCCGCCCGGGGTTGGAGCCTTGGAGGCCAGCACATCTAAAAAATAATCGCAGCTATTTGACGACATGGCCATAAACAACATCCTCCTTAAATTATTGGTCTAATATGGGACAACGGGGAATGTCCCTGGTGTCCCACTGATGTCCACCGTTACTTGTTTCTGAAGACAAGCTGCCGGGCCAGCTCCCGCAGCAGCTCCGCCGGCCTCTCCAGGGTATCCAGGCAGGCCAGCGCCTCGCGGTAAATCTCTTCGGCGCGCCGCCGCGCCGCCGCCGGCCCGAGCAGGGCCGGAAAGGTGGCCTTTTCACGGGTCCGGTCAGCGCCTGTCTCCTTGCCCATCTCGGCGGCGTCTCCTTCCAGATCCAGCAGGTCGTCGGTAATCTGGAAAGCCAGCCCCAGGCGGGAACCGTAGCCGCTGAGAGCCTTCATCTGTGCCGGTGAGGCTCCCGCAGCGATTGCGCCGCAGCGCACCGCCGCCTGCAGCAGGGCGCCGGTCTTGCAGCGGTCTATCTGCTCAAGCCCGGCCGGCCCGATCGTCTTCCCCTCGGATTCGAGATCGAGGACCTGCCCCCCGACCATCCCCCGCCTCCCGGCGGCCCGGGCCAGCTCCAGGGCGATCTGCAGCGCCTGCCCGGGGCGGCCCTCCTGCAGACCGTAACCGGCGACCAGCTCGAAAGCAAGGGTCAACAGCGCATCCCCGGCCAGGATAGCGACGGCCTCACCGTAAACGCGGTGGCAGGTCGCCTTGCCCCGGCGCAGATCGCTGTCATCCATCGCCGGAAGGTCGTCATGGATGAGCGAGTAAGTATGAATCAGCTCCAGGGCGGCGGCCACCGGCAGCACCTTCTCTCCGGGAAGACCGAGAGTTTCGGCCGCGGCGATGGTCAGCAGCGGGCGCAGCCTCTTGCCTCCGGCGGTAACGCTGTAGCGCATCGCCTCTCTTAGCAGGGCCGGCTCCCCGTCCGGATCGAACAGCCCTGCCAGGGCTTTCTCGACCGCAGCGCGCTGCCTTTCCAGGTAAGCCCCGGGATCAGAGATCTTCATCCGCATCCGGCTCCGCACCGCTGTTCCCGGCCCCCTCCTGCTCCTCCTTGAGCAGGTATTCCACCTGGAACTCGATCTCGGCCAGCTTTTCGCGGCAGTAACGGGAAAGGCGCACGCCCTCCTTGAAACCGGTCAGCGCCTCTTCAAGGGGGATCTCTTCGTTTTCGAGACGCACTACGATTTCTTCGAGACGCCGGATGGCTTCTTCATAAGAGAGCTCTCCATTCTCTTTAGGGGACAAGTTCGGGACCCTCCTCCAATTCTTCAGTGCGGCAGCGGGCGGAGCCGTCCCGGAAACGCAGCAGCAGGCGCTGCCCGAGCTGCAGCTCATCGATCGATCTCACCACATTGCCGTCTTCGTCCTGGCAATAACTGTAACCCCGGGCCATCAATTTTAGCGGGCTGGCCCCCTCAAGTTTATCTCCCAGCGCCGCCAGTTGCAAACCCTTCAACTTCAAATAGCGCAGCGCCGACCGGTGCAGCCGCTCATCCAGCCCGGCACAGCGTTCCCGGTATCTCTGCACCCTCTCGAGGGGGCGGCGATAGAACCGGGCCGTCACCGTATAATCAAGCAGCTGTTTTTCCTGCAGCAGGCGCTGCTGCAGCGCCAGCGCGCTCCTCTCCTTCAGCCGGTCAATCTGCCGGGCCAGCTCGTCGTAGCGCGGCAGCGCCGCCGCTGCCGCGGTGGGGGTGGCGGCCCGCAGATCAGCGACAAAGTCGGCAATGGTAAAATCGGTTTCATGGCCCACTGCCGAGATTACCGGCAGGCGGGAACCAAAAATCGCCCGGGCCACCGTTTCGGTGTTGAAAGGCGCCAGATCTTCAAGGGAGCCTCCGCCGCGGGCAACAATGATCAGGTCAATTCCGGCCATGGCGTTAAGCCGCTCGATGGCGCGGGCAATGTCGGCGGGGGCGCCGCTCCCCTGCATCAGGCTCTCCGCAACCAGGATCTGCACGTAGGGAAAGCGCTGCCGCACCGTGGTGAGGATATCCTGCAGGGCCGCCCCGGTGGGCGAGGTGATCACGGCGATCCGCCGCGGCAGGCCGGGAAGCTTCTGTTTATGCTCCTCCCGGAAAAGCCCTTCCTCTTCCAGTTTTTTCTTGAGCTGTTCAAAAGCCAGGTAGAGGGAGCCCATCCCCGCCGGCTCCATCTCGGATACATAAAGCTGGTAGGCTCCGCCGGGTTCATAGACCGAGAGGCTGCCGTAAAGCAAAAGCTCCATCCCGTCCACAGGCTGAAAGCGGCAGCGCAGGTTGTCACGGCGAAAAAAGACACAGCGCAGCGAGGCGGAGCTGTCCTTGATCGTGAAATACATGTGGCCTGAACGGTGGTGCTTGAAATTGGAGAGCTCCCCCGCCACCCACAGATCGCGGAGGCGGGGGTCTCCCTGGATCAGCCCTTTGATGATCCGGTTAACTTCGGATACCGTGTAAACAGGAGTGCGATTCTGCATCTTCAAACCGGGAGGCGTCCGGGCTTAACGCCCGGCCGGCGCTCGATTTCACCGCCCCTCCACCAACCGGTAGATCTCCTCTTGAACATCCTTCAAGCTGCCGTAATCAGACGAACAGCCCATGGCGGAGGAGAGGGCCGCAATGACCCGCCACTCCGGCCAGATATCGCCCGCAGCGCCGGGAGCGCTCAGGTTCTGCTGCTTCCGTCCGGCGCTGCTGGTAAAGGAACCCTCTTTCAGATACAGCAGCGGCGCGGGGAAGACCACGTTTGCTTCCGCCGGGATGGCGCTCTTCGAAGCGCACTGCACGGCCAGAAATTCCAGTCCGGGAGGAAGCGGCCCGGCAAGTCCATCCAGCGAGGCGAAGAGACCTTTGATCTCACCCGCTTCTATGGCGGCCATGATCTGCTCGCGGTTGAAGCCGGCCTTACCGTTTAAAGGAGCATATCCGGGCAGCAGGTGCGGCGCTCCTCCCGCTTCGAGAATACCGCGGGCGTTGCCCTCTTCGGCCAGAAAGAGCAGGTTGCTCCGGCCGCGTTCCAGCTGACCGGCGGCCCGGGCCGCTTCCAGCAGCGGCTCGATCCACTCGCTGCCGGCCGTTTCATAAAACGAGGGGCAGACCAGGATGACACTCCTGCCTCCGCCCAGCAGTTGGGCAGCCTTGCCAAGATCCGCCTCGTCCAGGCCGGCCTTCTTGGCCAGATCCGCTGCCGGCTGATCCTGCAGCAGGGCGGTTAGAGCCCTGAAAAGATCCGCTTCGGCTTCCTGCCGGGGCTGCAGCACCAGCCGCTCCCATGCGGTCAGCTCTTTTTCCGCCGGGCCGATCTGGACCAGAACGGCGCTTTCCAGGCGGCAGGCCTGCTCGACCGCCATCGCCGCGACAGGATTGGCGGCGGCAAGATCCCGCCCGAGCACAAAAATGGCGCCGGCTTCCTGCAGATCCGCGGTGGAAGGGCCGCAGACACCCGGACCGGTAATTTCCTCGAGAGCGCAGAGCGCCTCCGCCCAGGCCGGATTCAATCCCAGGTCAACATGACCGGTTTCCATTACCCCGCGGGCCAGTTTCTGCAGAAGATAGCTCTCTTCATTACTGCAGCGGCCTCCGGCGATCACCGCCAGGGCGGCGGGGCCTCTTCGCTTTTTTATCTCCTGAAAGGCGCGGCCGGTTTCCCGCAACGCCTCTTCATAACTCACTTCACTGAACCCCTCTTCACCCCGGATCAGCGGTGCGGTCACCGGATCGTTCTCCACACCCGCCGCCGGGTTGAATTTTCCTTTTTGACAGAGCCAGCCGCTCTTTTCACCTTCGCGGACTGCCGTCACCCGGGCCAGTTTATCTCCGGCAAAAGAGCGCTCTACGGCGCAGCCGAGCGAACATTCAAGACAGACCCCGGTAAAGGAGCGGAGCTCCCACTCGCGTCCGGCGTCAGCCCGCTCTCTTTCAGTGAGAGCGCCGACAGGACAGACATCGACGCATTGCCCGCAGAAAATGCAGCCGGCCTCCTCTAGACTGGCGGCCTCACCTTCGCGAACGGGGGTGATCCGGCTCTCGATACCGCCGCTCAGCAAGGCAAAAACATTGCGGCCGGCGTAGTCACGGCAGACCCTGAGGCAGCGCCCGCAGAGAATACATTTTGACTCGTCGCGGACAATGTAGGGGTTTTCGTCTTGCGTTACCGGAAGCTCCCGGATCAACCCGGGCAGCTCGACCCGGCAGCTGTAGGCTTTTTCCTGCAGTTCGCAGGAGCCGCTCTTTTCGCAGGTCAAACATTCCTCGTAGGGATGGTCCGAAAGCAGCAAGGAGATGATCTCCTTGCGCATCGCCTCGAGCTGCGGTGTGCTCGTCGTTACCTTCATCCCTTCCTGCACCGGATTATCGCAGGAGGTTACCGGTGCCGCCACGCCCTCCACCTCCACGAGACAGAGCCGGCAGTGGCCCAGCGGCCTTAACCGGGGGTGGTAGCAGAGCGTGGGTATTTCAATGCCGCTTTTGCGGGCCGCCTCCAGGATTGTTGTTCCGGCGGCGGCATAGATGCGCTTACCGTCAATGGTTAATGAAACAGCTTTCACTTCTGATCCCCTCCCCTCGGTTATATTACGGCCAGGCCCAGGCGCAGGCAGCAGGCACAGCGCCCGGATTCACGCAGCGCTGCCGGCGGCCCGTCAAAACCCAGTTCGGCCTCGGAGAACCCTTTTATTCTTTCGGCAACGGGCAGGCAGGATTCTTCCTCCCGCGGCCGGTTTCCGATCAGCGGCGGCTTTTCAGCAGGATCGTAGACGCCGGTCTTTTCAACAAAATTCTCTATGGCAATTTGCGGCGTGACGGCCACTTCTCCCGTGCGCAGGTAGCAGTCAATCGCCTCTACAGCCTTATTTGCCGAGGCCACCGCCTCGATGACCGTGCGGGCGCCGAGCACGGTATCGCCCGCGGCAAAGACGCCCGGTACCGATGTGGCCATTGTCAGCGGGTCGGCTGCGATGACACCGCGCTTGGTAATCTCGACACCGCTGTCTGGGGTGAGAAAGCTGAGGTCGGCCACCTGGCCGATCGCCGGAACAATCATATCCACATCCAGGATAAATTCCGATCCTTTCACCGGCACGGGACTGCGCCGGCCGCTGCTGTCCGGTTCACCCAGTTCCATGCGGATACATTCCATCCCCACGACGCGGCCTTCTTCGGCAAGAATGCGCGTTGGATTGGCCAGCAGGCGGAACCTGACTCCCTCTTCCTCGGCGGCGACGATCTCCGCCTCGTTGGCGGGCATCTCGGCACGGGAACGGCGGTAAACGAGGTAGACCTCTTCAACGCCCAGACGAACCAGGGAGCGGGCGCAATCCATGGCCACGTTGCCGCTGCCGATAACGGCCGCGCGCCGGCCCAGCTCGATCTCCTGATGCAAATTCACCCGCCGTAAATATTCAACCCCGGGGAAGAACCCTTTGTAGCCGGCATCTTCGCCTTCCACCCTCATGGAGGAGCTGTTATGCAGGCCGGTGGCAATCAGGATCGCCGCGAAACCGTCCCGGCGCAGCTGCTCGAAGGTGATATCTTCCCCGATCCGTGTATTCAGCCTGATTTCCACCCCAAGAGACTTGACCAGCTCGATCTCACCGTTAAGAATATCCCGCGGCAGGCGGTAGCTGGGAATGCCGACCGCCAGCATCCCGCCGGCCACCGGCAGGGCTTCAAAAATGGTCACCCGGTAGCCCTTGCGAGCCAGCTGGTAAGATGCGTTCAGGCCGGCCGGGCCGGCGCCGATCACGGCCACTTTTTTCCCGTCAGGATTGGCCGGCGCCGCTGCAGCGCAGGGCGGCCCGTTCTTTACTTCAAAATCGGCGACAAATCTTTTTAATACCCGGATCGACAGGGCCTCGTCAAGAGGCTGGCGGCGGCAATTTGCCTCGCAGGGGTGAACGCAGACCCTGCCCAGCACTCCGGCCAGGGGCGTCTTCTCGCGAACAACAGCGAGGGATTCTTCGTAAAATCCGCCGCTGATCATCCCGATATACCTGGGGATATCCACATGCGCGGGGCAGCCGTTCCGGCAGGGAGCGGTTAACAGGGAGCGGTAAGTGAGATTATTATCTGCCGCCGGTTTTGGCGAACCCAGGCAGGCTTCAAAATCGCCGTAAAAATGTTCAAGCGCATGGAGCAGAGGCACCGGCGCCGACTGGCCCAGTTCGCAAAGAGAACTTTCTTTAACCAGCCGCCCCAGACGCTCCAGCACGGCGAGGTCAAGCTTCGTCCCCGTCCCCCCGGCCAGCTTCTCCAGGTGTTCGGAGATGACCCGGGTACCGATCCGACAGGGCACGCAGCGGCCGCATGATTCCTGCTGCACCACCCTGAAATATTGCCGCAAAGCTTCTACGATATTAACCTGCGGATCGACAAGCACCAGTCCCGACCAGCCCAGAAAAGCCTTCAGCGGCGCCCCTTCCAACTCCGCAGGCAGGTTAAGTTCGACCAGATCCAACCGTTCAGCCGGATCTTTTTCGCGTTCGTCAATTAATTGATTTTTCCAGCTGCTGAATAAAACTTTGGCCATGTTCCCCTCTCTCCCTCAGGAAATTTATGGAGAGCATCCTCTCCGCTTCCTTTATTGTGAAAAACTTAACTAACCTCCCTTCACTCTCATCCCCGGCTTCAGATCATGCCTTAATATCATTCGCCATATTTTGATTATTTTCCTTTTCATTGATTCACATTTCTACATTTCCTTCGTTAATGTATGACGCCGCGCGGCCAGAACCGCCAGGCCGGCGGCGTTGTCCCCGGCGAATACGGGCGAGGCAAAGTGAAAGGTTATGGCGGGTCCTGTTTGGACCAGCCGTTCGCGGATGAATGCGTTTGCCGCCACGCCGCCGACAATCAAAACGCCTTCGTAAACGCCGGGATCGCCTGCTGCATGGAGCGCTGCCGCGATGGAGTCGGCGATGCAGAGCTCCACGGCCCGCGCCAGGTCACGGCGGTTGCAGCCCTGCTGCAGCAGCCTCCGGGCGTGGCTGGCCGGGCCGGAGAAGCTGATACCGGTCCCCTTTACCGCTACGGGAAGGGTGATTGCCCCGGTCGTGCCCCGGCGGGCATACTCCTCCATGGCCGGGCCGGCGGGAAAGCCCAGCCCCATGGCCACGCCAATCCGGTCCACAAACTGCCCGGCATGCAGGTCGGTACCGCCGCCGATGAGAGAGATCTCCAGGCAAGCCCCCTCTTTCTCCTTTACGGAAAGCAGTTCGGTGGTCCCGCCTGAAAGATGGACCGCAAGGTAGCGCCCCGGCGGCAGCCCGGCAGACCAGAGGCCGGCGGCAATATGGCCCTCCTGGTGAGAAAAGGAAAAAAAATGAAGGCCCAGCGATCGGGCGATGAGCGCCCCCGCGGCCTCGCTTACTTTAAACACCGGCATATACGAACCGGCCACGGGGCGCGGCCGGACCGCCGCGGCTACCGCAGCCAGGGGAGCCTTCTTCAACCGGGCGGCGCCTTCTTCCCAAAGCAGGGGCAGGTTCTTGACATGGGCAAATACCGCTTCGGACTGGCGCAGGCCGAGGCCGCCTTCGCGCACCGGGAGCAGTTTGCGTCCCTCCCAGATAAGGCGCTCTGCCCCATCGACCAGGGCCAGCGAAGTGGTATAGGCCGAGCAGTCCACCCCGAGAAAATAACGTTTAATCTTCACGCCCGGAAGATTCCGCCGCTGCCCGGTCGAGGACACCGTTGATGAAGGCAACGGCCTCTTCACTGCTGCCGTATTTCTTGGCCAGCTCCAGCGATTCGTTGATCGCCACCGCATCGGGAATATCGGGACGGTAAAGAATTTCGAAGAGAGCCAGGCGAAGCAGGTTGCGATCCACCGCGCAGAGGCGGTGCAGCTCCCAATGGACGAGGTACTTTTGAATCAGCCGATCCACTTCGGGCTGGTGGGAAACGGTTCCCTCGACCATTTCCCGGGTAAACTGGACCTCGCTTTCGGTCAGGTTTAGCCCTTCCAGGACGTAGCGCAGCGCATGCCCGGTAGTAGATTTACCAAGATCAATTTGAAAAAGGGCCTTGAAAGCAGCTTCTCGGGCCAGGCGACGGGACAAAACGTTATCCTCCTGAGCATTGCATGATCAGTTACAAGTCTTCGCGGGAAGAGAAGAGGCGCTCAATAAACTGGCGGATACTTTGATCGACATCGAACCGCCAGCCAATCGATATCCCCAGAGCGATAAAAGCAAAAATGATCAGGCTTTTCCAGAATCCGTAATGGATCACCACAAGCGCAGCGACCAGGCCGCAAAGTCCACCGATTATTTTCCCCCAGTGCCTGCTAAAGAAAACCCAGAAGTTCATTTTCGCTCCCCCCTTTGATGGCCTGTTTTGATCTATTTAACCTTAACGGGAACCTGATCCAGAATAATATTCTCTACATTTACTTTTACTTCGCTAACAATAATTCCTGTAATCTCCTCCAGGTAATTTTTAACGTTGCTCTGCAGTTCGCCGGTTAAATCGGGCAGCTTCTGATCAGGCAAAACCTTTACCTGCAAATAAACGACCAGGCCATGCGGAGTGTAAACCACCCTCCGGCTGCTGTCCCGGATCCCCCTCATCTGCTGGACAACCCGCAGAACCATATTTTCAAGAGCATTCAAGGTAATCCGCACCTCACCGAATTCCCCTGTCTGCAAAAGCGCTTCCGGCCTCTTCTGATGAGGCGGGCTGAAGCCCAGTAAAAGCGGGATCAGGCCGGCCACCGCTAAAGCCCCGCCGGCATAAAGAAGCACGGTCTGTCCATAAAGGTCCAGGATACCGGTGCCATACCCGCCGAGCGGCAGAAAAGTCGCCAGCAGGAAGAATATGCCTGTCCCCATCATTAACAGGCCCAGGATAACAAGGAATACCCGCCTGATTGCTTTCATTGCTTCAAATCAACCCCTTTCCAGATATACCCGGGTTCTACTTCAGGGTTAAATCGTCGCGCTCGCCGGCTTTCTCCTTCACCGGGAAGCTTACTCCCTGAACATGCACATTTACCTGCAAAACCCTCAATCCGGTCATCTGCTCTATTGCCTTTTTGACATTTTCCTGGATCCCCCAGGCAACATCGGGGATGCGCACGCCATATGTAACCACTATGTGGAGATCTACCTTCGCCTCTTCGGTGCCCACCTCGACCTTGACACCCTTGGAAAGATTGCGGCGGCCCAGGACCTCGGCAATACCGCCGGCAAAACCTCCGCTCATGGCCGCGACACCGTCCACCTCCGTCGCCGCCAACCCGGCTATCACGGCCACGACATCATCGGCTATCCGAATCGCCCCGATATCGGATGTGACCACCCGCTTTTCTTCCGCAGTCATTCAAAAACCTCCTCCAGAAAAAGATGAACAAAATAAGGCCGGGAATCCATCGCTTCACCGCATTATGAGACATCTACCGGCGGCGGCAGGTTCCCTGCGTACCGCCGGTTTCGGCTCTATTATACCAAACAGTGGCAGCCAGTTCAATTTTTAGGGACGCGCCATCACCTGGACATCTTCACGATCGATGCCGGCCGCGGCAGCCACCGCTTCGGCGATCTGAATAAAGCTCTTCTCGTCAAGGTCCTTGTGTTTCACCATCACCGTGGCTAATTGATCTTGGTAGAAAAAAACGGCATCATCGTAACCCTGGGCCTTGACCATGTTTTCGACCAGCAGCTCCCGCTCACGCATCTGGACAATTTCCAGAAGCATTTTCTCCGCTTCCTCCTTGGCGGAAGCCCCGGCATTGGGGTTGTCGAGAAGGTCCTGCAGCATCTCGATGGACCGGTCCCTGGTCCTCTCGCGCTGCAGGCGATAGTTGACGAAGAAAGCGCTTCCGCTCTCATCGCTGTTATCCACTGCTGTCAGAACAACCGGTTCAAGAAGAGTCTCATCGGTAACCACATCCATGCTCTCGAACCTGTTCTCAAGTCCCCGGATAATCCACCAGGTCGCCCCGATCATCACCGCCAGGCAGCAGAGCCAGAGTATCAACCTGCGGTTTTTTTTCAGAAAATCCATCCCGGTTCACCTCCATGATTTTTTACTGGTCAGGAATCAAATGTCGGCCCGAGCCCCCTTGTTTGTCATCCTGAGCGAAGCGAAGGATCTCCAAATGACAGGGGAGGGCCGGATCAACGCGGCAGAACCGTAATCCGGTGCGCCGGCAGCCCGAGAAGAACCTGCAGCGCTTCGATTACCCGGGCTTTAACCGCCGGATCTTCAACCCCGGCGGCAACGACAAGAACTCCGCGATAGCGGGGCTTGCCTTCTTCGACCACCAGGGGCAGTTCATTGCCCTGCGGATCCCTTAAGATGACATATGTTATCCGCAGCGTCTCCTCAATGACTTCCCGGTTTCCCCCTTCGCTGTCGCCTTCATTTGTCTGGCGCTGCGTCTGCTCCCTGTCGGCAACCAACTCCAGTCTTCCTGATGTTTCCGGGGTTAAAAACAGCTCCACCTCGCCAACTCCCCGGATCTGCGACAATATTTCAGCAAGGCGGCGGGTGAGCTGCTGTTCCGTCCACGTAATGCCGGCTTCTTCCACGGCTTCGGCCGGCGGCGGCGAATCTTTCTTTTTACCGAAACTAAAGAAGGAGTTAAATAGCAGCAAGCCTGCTCCCACGGCCAGCAGGATCAGAAGCAGCGGTCCGGTTTTCAAGCGCGCACCCTCTTTTCCGGCAGGGCTGAAGATCTTGCTCCACTCATCCCAAAATCCCAATCGATTCTGCCTCCTTCTCCGTTATATTCAGCTCGCCAACATTTCTTTCGCCCGCACAAAGGCTTCGGGCGCCGCCTCACTCACAAACAGTCACGGTTACCTGTGCCGGAGAAAGTTCCAGCAATCCGGCCAGGGACTGCTCCATCTCCGGCAAACGGAGATCCGGGCCGGAAGTATTCTCTGCAGCACTTTCCTGTGGCCCCACCGCTACCGGTTCTATGCTGACCGGGGCGATCCGGTCGCTTTTACCCGCGGCAGCCTTGACCAGGAGATCGACCTTCAGGGGTGTTCCGAAAGAGCTGCTGCGGTAATCTTCTTCCAGGATCAATACAGCTTCTACAAGCTGCCATTTTCCCGAAGCGGCAATCTCTTCGCGGAGCATAATCTCCAGGGCGGCGCGGCACTGCTGCAGCACCTGCCGGCTGTAAGCGGCGCTGACCCCTTCAGACTGCCTTCCCTGAGCCGCGGTACTGTCCGCTGCCGCTGTCCGGGCGGCGACAACCGGCTCCAGCCGGGGAAGCTTGCCGATCAGCGCGGCGATCGTGCCCACAACCATCAAAATAACGATCAATCCCGTGACCAGGCGAATATAGCGGTGAAACTCCCCCCGCGGCAGCATCATCTCGAGCAAAGCATTGAGAAATATGATCACTACCAGGTTGCGAATCAGATCGCCGATCACCGCTGACATCCGCTCACCCCTAACGAAACATGATCGCGGTATTGCCGGCGCCGACTATTGCCGTGACGGCAAAGAAGAAGATCAGCGCGGCGCAGGCCAGCGCCGCCAGGACCAGGACCAGGGAGTTGCCCATCACATTGATACAGCTGCCCAGTTCCGATTCTCCGATAGGCTCCACCAGGGCGGCGCTCAACTTGTAGATCAGGGCCACCGCGGTCAGCTTCAGCAGGGGAAAGAGTGTCAGGAGAAGCAGCAGCACCACCCCGGTCAGGTAGATGCTGTTCTTCAAGACAATCGAAGCTCCGGCCACAGTTTCCACTGCATCGGATAGTATTTTTCCGACAACGGGAACAAAGGCCCCGGTCATATACTTCGCCGTTCTCAAACCAACCGCATCGGCCACGGTCCCGGCGACTCCCTGCACCGCCAGGATACCTACAAAAACGGTCATGCAGATCCCCATTCCCCAGATACTCAGCTCTTTGAACAGATCGGAGAGCTTCCCCACTTTGAAATGAGGCGAAAAATGATCGGCCAGGCCCAGCACAGCGCTGAAATAGATCAGGGGAAAGATCACGTTGCGAATCAAGCTCCCGAAAAAACTGATTCCAAAAACAACCAGTGGATGCAGGACCGCCGAAGAAGTAACGCTCCCCTGGGCCGCCAGGAGGGCCAGCAGGGCCGGCAGGGAGGCCAGCGAAAAATCAACCATGTCGTCTATCGTGCTTCCGGCGACGGCCAGGGCGGCAGTAAAGCTGTAGAGGCAGACACCCACCAGGACAATAAAGACAATGCTGCGGGTCAGCGCGGCCACCTGCTGCCGCTCGAAAGCGCTTTCCAGGTTCTTCAAGAAGGCCGCCGCCACGGCGAGCAGCATAAGCTGCCCCAAAAGCTTCAGGTTGAGAAGCACCTCACCGAAGAAAAAGCGGCCCAGGCCGCCAAGAAATGCAGCGGGATCAAGGACTGCCTCACCAGCCTGGAGCCGCTCCAGCAGTTTCTTCCAGCTCAGCTCCGGGAGATAGTCACGCGCCTCTTTCTCCAGCTCTCCCCAGTAGCGATCAAAGAAGCCCAGATCAAGTTCGCTTTGCAAATCCCTGATCAGCGGATCCGCTGCGGCGGCGGCAGAAGAACCGGTCAAGATAAAGAGCAGTAAAGCAGCAGCAATTGACGCCGCGATGGCGGCCTGCAGATGCGTTTTCATCGGGGGATCATCCTGAGAACAGATTCCATGATTTCCACGATCACCGGCACCGCCATTACAAGAATAATCACCTTTGCCGCCAGTTCAACCCGTGAAGCAATGCTCCCCTCCCCGGCGTCCCGGCAAATCTGCGCTCCGAATTCAGCCAGGTAGGCGATCCCGATCACCCGCAGCAGGGTTTGCAGGTAAACCAGGTTAATTCCCGCCGCCACCGCTGTTTCGGTAATCACGTTGACCGCTCCGACAATGCGGTTTACAACCAGGAGCATGATAATGACCCCGGCAACCAATGAAACCTGCATCGCCATTTCGGGGCGGTATTCTTTCAAGATAAGCACGAGCAGGGCGGCAATCAGTCCCAGCCCGACAACCTGCACAATCTCCATATCAAGAACACTCCGTCTCGCCCGGCCCTCAGTCTCTCTGTTAAGCTGAACCCAGGTTGCGCCGCCGGAATGATGCGGTCCGGCCGGGAGGCTGCTCACCCTGCTAAAAAAGATTGAAGATGGTTTTGATGCTTGAAAAGAGCTCGTTGATCAGCTGCAGGACCATCAACAGGACGATGACGACGCCAACCAGGGTCAACATCTGTGCCTGTTCCTCTTTTTCCGCCTGTTTCAGGACAATATTGAGTACAGAGATAAAGATGCCGATCCCGGCAATCTTGAAGAGAAGATCGATATTGACGACGTTCAATTCGCTCCCTCCGTTTAAAGCAGCAGGATAACCAGGGCGGCGCCTCCGGCAAAGCCGAGGTAGCGCCACATCTTCTCGTTACGCTGCCGCTGCTCCCGCGCTGTTTCCAGGGCGAGCTCGAGATGCTGCAGGGTCAACCCGATCTGCTTCAGCTGCCCCTCCTGTTCGCTTACCCCCAATGAAACGCCCAGGCTCGATATAATTTCCATGTCTGCAGGGGTAAAAGAACTTTGTGGATAAATTTTGGCAACGGCGCTGTCCCAGATTTCCCGGGCGCTGCGCTCATCCCCGGCCAGAAGAGTGGACGCGGCGTGGCGGTAGAGCTCGCGCAGAGGCGGTTCCAGCTGGCGGGCGACCGCTTGAAAGGCATAAGGCAGCAGCGCGCGGCTGAAGGTTATCTCCGCGCTCAGCAACTTCAGGCTGCGCTGAAACTGCTGCAGCTGCCTGACCCTCAGGACGAGGGTGCGGGCTTTTGATTCGCCGAAGGCGGCCGCAGCAGCCAGCACGCAGAGAGACCCGGCCATTTTGCACGTCAGCTCAAACATTTTTAATCCCTTGACTCCTTTTCGAACGTCGCTAAGCCCGGCGGGAGAGTATGTCTTTTTTCAGGTCGCAGAGCTGCTCCACTGTACCGGCCCCCCGGCTCCAGCCCAGGATCAGGGCTCTTTCAAAAACCTGCTCGTCAAGAAGCCTGCGCAGGCCGGGCCGGGCCCGCAGCTCTGCCAGGCTGCTGCCGTGAGCGGTAGCCACCACCGTGACGCCGGCATGGATCACCTCTTCAATCGCGGCAATATCTTCGGGACGGCCGATCTCGTCGGTAACGATGACCTCGGGACCCATGGAGCGCAGCAGCATCATCATCCCCTCCGCCTTCGGACAGGCATCGAGCACATCGGTGCGCTCACCCACATCGAGCTGCGGCATCCCTTGAAAAGAGCCGGCAATTTCGGAACGCTCGTCAACCACGGCGACCTTGAAACCGGCAATACCGAGCTCTTTGACACCGTCGCTGAGGCAGCGGGCCAGATCCCGCAAAAAGGTGGTTTTTCCGCCGCGGGGCGGAGCCACAAGGAGGCTGTGGTAAACCCGGCGGCGCCGGTGATCAAGGAAAAAACGGACGTATGGCAGGGCCGCCCCCCTGATCTGGCGGGCGATCCGGTAGTTCAGCCCGGTAATATGCTTCAGCCGCACCACCCGGCCCCCTTCGACTACCGCCTGGCCGCACAGCCCGACCCGGTGGCCCCCGGGAATGGTGATATAGCCGCTGCGCAGCTCTTCGGCAAAAGCATAGAGAGAAGAACTGCTGATCAGCTGCAGCGCCTTCTCCAGATCAATGCGATCCGGCCGGTAGGCCGCTGCCGCGGAAACAGCCTCTCCCGACTCGCTCAGGAAGCAATCACCCATCCGCCCGTGCAGGGCCAGCGGGCGTCCCAGGCGCAGCCGGATCTCCTCGAGCTCGCCCCAAAGAGGCACGGCAGAGCGTTCCAGGATGATGCGAATTCTTTGCGGCAGAAAGGAGCCCACTTCTTCCCTGACCTGATTCAATTACCGGGCCCCCTTTTTATGAAAATTGCCGGGCTTGGCTGCCCTCCCGGCCTGTAATAATGTATATGATCCACCTGCCATGAACTTGCTCATTTTCTATGCTCTGGCGAAGCTTTCAGGTAACTCCGAGTCCTCCGGGCCGCAGGCATAAAAAAGCCGCCGTAAAAAAGGCGGCTGTTGGTGAATTGTGCCGGTCGGAAGGAATCTACTCGTCTTCTTCCTCCATGTCATCTTCATCATCGAGCAGCTCGTCGAGATCTTCGTCTTCCCAATCCTCGTCGTCGATCATCACAATTTCTTTACACCGCGGGCAGGTCACCTTGACCGGGCTGTCCGTGTGCAGCAGATCCTCACTGATCTCAACCATCTCCCGGCAATTGGGGCATTCCACGGTAAAGCATTCATAATCATCGTCATCTTCATGATCATCATAATCCTCGTAGAAATCATCTTCCAGTTCGGCCAGATCCTCGTCGAGAGCCTCGGTATATTCAAATAGCTCCTCGTACTCAGTTTTTAACTGTTCGATCTCATGGGCCATTTCATCAAGAAGATCAACGATTCGCAGCAAGAGCTTTCCTTCTTTACTCTCCTCATCCAGAGCCAACCCTTCGGCCAACCCTTTCAGATAAGATACCTGCGCTTTTAAATCTTCCGTCATGATCGCGCCTCCTTTCAGCTGACAACCTTATTATTTTTCTAGACACGCTCAATATATGCACCGCTGCGTGTATCAATCCGTAAAATATCGCCAACACTGATAAAAAGCGGCACCTGGACAATAAGCCCCGTTTCCAGGGTAGCCGGCTTGTTGCCCCCGGCGGCGGTATCGCCCTTGATCCCGGGTTCCGTTTCGGTCACTTCCAGCTCTACGGTATAGGGCAGCTCCACACCGATCACTTTCTCGCCGTACATCACTACAGTCAAGGTATCATTTTCTTTCAGGTATTTCACCGCCTCCTCCATCTGCGCCTCTGAAAGTGCAAGCTGCTCGTAGTTTGCCAGGTCCATCAGGTAAAAATCTTCCCCGCTCCGGTAAAGGTAGGACATCTCCTTTCGCTCCAGATGGGCGCGCTTCATTTTTTCACCGGCCCGGAAAGTCCGTTCGGTTACCGCGCCGCTGCGTAGATTTTTAATTTTTGAGCGGACAAAGGCCGCTCCCTTGCCCGGTTTGACATGCTGGAATTCAACTACCTCGTAGATATCGCCGTCCATTTCAAAAGTCAGCCCGGTATGAAAATCATTTGTCGAAATCATATTTTATCTCTACCTCCATGCATCGGTTAGATCACGATCAGCTCTCGCGGGCATCCGGTCAGCGATTCGGCGCCCCCGGGAGTGATCAGAACCATATCTTCAATCCGGACCCCGCCCCAGCCGGGAATATAGATGCCGGGTTCAATCGTCACCACCATCCCGGGAGCCAGGGTTGCCTCACTGCGGGGCGACAGGGTTGGCTGTTCGTGCACCTCCAGACCCAGGCCGTGACCCAGCCCATGCCCAAAGTATTCACCGAATCCGGCCTCCTTAATCGGGTCGCGCGCCAGTGCATCGGCCTCGATCCCGGTCATCCCGGGTTTAATCCTTTCGCGGGCTGACTGCTGCGCCATCCGGACCGTCTCGTAGATTTCGCGCGCGCGGGCGCCGGGTTCACCGAGGGCAATCGTCCGGGTCATATCGGTGGCATAGGCATCGAAGGTGCCGGTAAAATCGATGGTGACCAGTTCGCCGCGCTGCAGCCGCTTCTCCGAGGCGATGCCGTGCGGCAGGGAGCCCCGCTCTCCCGAGGCCACGATATAGCGGAAAAGGGTCTCCGTTGAACCCTGGCGGCGCAGGTAATATTCAAGCTCCAGGGCCACCTCCTGCTCGGTCATGCCGGGCTTGACCATATTTAGCAGAAACTCAAAAGCCCGGTCCATGATCGCGGCCCCGCGACGCAGGATCTCCGCCTCGGCTTCACTTTTTACCGCGCGCAGCTCTTCGACCAACCCCTTCTGGGGGACAAGATCGAGCGGCAGCCCCTCTTTCAGCTCCGTGTAAAGAGAGTAAGTTACCTGCTCCTCTTCGAAGGCAAGGGCACTCCAGCCGGCCGCATCAATATGCGGGCCGAGAGCTTCACTGAGCTTTGCTTTCCACGGGCAGACCCTGAAAAGGGGGGCCTGCTTTTCCGCCTGCTCGAGGTAACGAAAATCGGTGAACAGAAATGCCTCCTCCGGACCGATCAGAAGGACGCCGTTCGAACCGTCAAACCCGCTTAAATAAAAACGGTTGGCCGGGTGGGTGATCAGGACTGCCTCCAGTGACC
>CAZPET010000005.1:0-20288 GCA_964585625.1 uncultured Syntrophomonadaceae bacterium | reverse complement strand
CCCGGGTTTCAGCGTTACATCATCAGCGGCGATGACGGAACCGGTAAAAACGAGCTGATTGCCCGGATCAAAGATGCCGCCGTCATGCGCAGTTTCTTCGTGGAGGTTTACCACTGCGCCCTCGATCCCGCCAAGATCGACCATGTGATCATCCCGCAGCTCGAGACTGCCGTTCTCAACAGCGTGACCCCGCATATCCTGGAGCCCTCCGGCAAGGACCGCGTTATCGAAACCGACGCTTTTGTAAAAAATCCCGGGCGGCGCCTGGAGAAAGAGCGAGACCTCGCCCGGGAGCTCTATCAGCAAACCTTTGATGCCGCCGTCGATTTTATCGCCCGGGCCAGAGAGGTGCACCGGGAGCTGGAGTCGTATTATATTCCCAACATGCGCTTCGGTGAGATCAACCGCCTGGCCGGAGCAGTACTGGAAAAAATCCTATCCTACACGGGCTAGCTCTTTTTCAGCCGCGCGGCGGCGGCTATAAAATCGCGGAAGAGCGGGTGCGCCCGCTGCGGCCTTGATTTGAATTCCGGATGAAAGAGGACGGCCACGAACCAGGGATGATCGGGCAGCTCGATCATCTCCACCAGCCCGGTTTTTTCATTGATCCCGCTGAAGACCATCCCGGCAGCCTCGAGTCTGCCGCAATAGTCGTTGTTGAACTCGAAACGGTGCCGGTGCCGCTCAGTGATCGTATCTTCCCCGTAGGCTTTCCGGGCCAGCGTCCCTTCTTTAACCGCGCAGGGATGAGCCCCGAGGCGGAGAGTGCCGCCCAGCCGGGTATTGTTGTCCTGCCCCGGCAGGTAATCAAATACAGGGTAAGGAGTTTTGGTATCAAATTCGGTGCTGTGAGCGCCGGCCAGCCCGGAAACATGGCGGGCAAATTCGATCACCGCGCACTGCATCCCCAGGCAGAGCCCCAGGAAGGGGATCTTCGCTTCCCGGGCCACGCGCACCGCCCTGATCTTGCCCTCGATCCCGCGGTTGCCGAAACCGCCGGGAACAAGGACCGCATCGACCCCCCGCAGCAGCTCTTCCGGATCTCCGGTTTCAAAGTCTTCCGCCTGGATGGCCTTTATCTTTACCGCGGTTTTATTTTCCCACCCGGCATGAAAGAGCGATTCATTGACGCTGAGGTAGGCATCGGGGTAGGCCACATACTTGCCGACAAGCGCTACCGTGACCTCATCTTTCAAAGAGCCGGCCTTGCGGACCAGCTCTTTCCACGAACCCATCTGCGCGGCGGCACAGTCGAGCTGCAGCTTCTCCACGACCATCCGGTCCAGACCCTGGTTCTGCAGCTGCAGCGGCACCTGGTAGATGGAATCGGCATCCAGGTTTTCCACCACCTCGTGCGGCTTGATATTGCAGAAGAGAGCGATCTTCCTCTTTACATCGTCGTTTAAAGAGTGCTCGGTCCGGCAGATAATGATATCGGGCTGGATCCCGATCGAGCGCAGCTCCTTGACGCTGTGCTGGGTCGGCTTGGTTTTCAGTTCACCCGACATCGGCAGGTAGGGAACCAGGGTAACATGGATAAAGAGGACATTTTCCCAGCCCAGATCGTAGCGCAGCTGGCGTATTGCCTCCAGAAAGGGGAGGCTTTCAATATCGCCGACGGTGCCCCCGATCTCTGTGATCACCACGTCGACATCGCTGTTTTGAGCGATCCTCTGGATGCGGCCCTTGATTTCGTCGGTGATATGCGGGATCACCTGGACAGTCTGCCCCCGGTAAAGCCCCTGGCGCTCGCTCTCGATCACCGACCAGTAGATCTTGCCGGAGGTGATATTGTTGTCCCTGGTTAAATTCTGATCGATAAATCTCTCATAATGGCCCAGGTCCAGATCGGTCTCGGCCCCGTCCTCGGTGACAAATATCTCTCCGTGCTGGTGCGGCCCCATGGTCCCGGGATCGTAATTGATATAGGGATCAAATTTCTGGATGGTCAGCTTCAACCCCCGGGTCTTCAGAAGGCAGCCGAGAGAAGCGGCTGTAATCCCTTTCCCCAATGATGAAACAACTCCACCGGTAATAAAAATGTATTTTGTCATCTGTGCCCTCCATTGAGAAAAACCTTGCTGCTTTGATTTGGTGTAAAAGCATTCCTGAAATGGATTCTACACCGCTTGCGCTTTCCCTGCCGCAAAAAAATTCTGCCATCTTCATTGCAGATAAATAAGGTTATCTACCGCTAAATAAAGTATTCAATGGTAGATGTCGGGAAAATACTTTTGATCTCTCTTTTGAAAAACTCCTCTGCTTCTTGGCGCAGCGGAGGCGGGTAAAGATATTTGCCGTATCCAAATTGCCCGTAGCGGAACTGGCGCTGCTCAGGATCCATGTTCAGGCCTGATCCGGGATAAAGCGCCTCGATCTGGCGCCGCGCTCTTGAAGTAAAACGGTGCGTGATCAATTCAAAAGTAAAGGGCGGCATTTTCTTTGGCAGGATATCCGCAAGCTGCTCCAGAAGAGCGCGATATCGTTTTTGCCATTCATCCTCCAGGAACAGGGGGGCCAGGAGAAACCCGAAGCGGTAACCCGCCTCGATGATCTTAAGTGCTGCGGCCAGGCGTTTCTCCAGTGACGGCGTTCTTTTCTCCCATCGCCGGATCACCTCCGGAGCGTTAATGCTAAACCTGAAATGGGTCTGTCCGCGGTGAGGCAGCTTTAGAAAAGGTTCCACCCCGGTAAATTTACTGACCAGCCGGAAGCGGCCCGGCTTTTCTTCTCCGAAATATCTAATGGCCTCGCTTACGCCGCCGGTGAAAGGATCTATAAAAAGAGGATCGGAGACGGCGGCTCCCTCAAAAACAGTCTCGGCGGGCTCTCTTTGACGGATATACTCCGAAGCCCGCTTCAGGATCTCTTCCACGTTGATGTAAGCGCGCAGATACGGCTTTTTACCCAGGGTGGTCTGCAGATAACAGTAGCGGCAGAGACCCGGGCAGCCGGTCGCCAGCGGTAATTGATAATGCGCAGAGGGCTTGCAGGGCTGAAATTTGAGCCCGCGCCTGACACCGATCACCAGCGTGCGCTTGGCCTCTTCAAAAGCTGTGCGTTCATTTGTGCCCAGGTCGGCCTGCACCCGGTTATGCGACGCAGTCATCCGCAGGGGAACTCCTCGTTTTTCAAACAGCTGAAAAAGCTTCCGCCCCCGTGGATAATTCAGCACATCCGGTTCAAAAAAAACCCGGGCCGGCCAAAAATCTATCTTTACCAGCATCCTTTAACAGCACCGCTCAAGGCCGCAGACGGTTACGAAGCAGGAAGAGATATTTGCGGAACACCCTGGATAAAATTTCTGCTTCTGTTTTTGCGTCGGCCCAGGACAGGCTTAATCTAATCCGAGATTCTTGCATGCTTATAGCAACCTGGCTGAGAAGGCGGCCGGCGTTCTCTTTGATCTGATAGAGATCCTCGCGCAGCAATCCCGGCAGATCCCGGCTTTCCCGGCGCAGCAGCTGCCAGGCACGCTGCAGGTTTCGCGGCGCTGCTTTCCAGAGAGCCGCTGCCGCATCCAGGCCCCGTTTACCGAACAGCAGCACGCTGGAGCCGAGCGCCTTGATCAGCCGGGGCACGATCCGCCCTTCCCGGCGCAGCAACCGCCAGGCCCGCTGCAGATTAAAAGGAGCCTCCCGGCGGATCGTTTTCAGCAGCTCCGGCAGGTTTCTCAGATAGGCCCGGCCCCGCCGGGCCAGGACGGCCGCCCTGCCGGGAAGCGCCTCCCACCAGAGATAGAAATTTGCCAGGGCCCCGGGGTTGTTCAGAAAATAGAACCCCACCGCCGCCCCCAGCGCGGCCAGAAGCAGGCTGATCACCGTCCCTGAAACCGCTCGCATGATTCCGTAATTCTCACGGGTGGTCGAAGTGCTCTTCGGCGGCAGTTCACCCGGTTTGGGAATCATTTTGTCCCCTCTGAGAAATGCAGGGCCGTAGAAATAATATGAGACCACGTCGGCAAAGCGGGTTATGCCCCGTTGGGCCGACTCCTTGGTATTCGTATGGGCCCCCACCTCCAACAGCAGGGCCAGCGGTGAAATGTCCTGGTTGTAGCTGCCCCAGATGATCAATACTCCGTGGATCAAGCCCGGATAGAGACGATCGGCATATCCTTTCAGGTCGTAAGCAAACTGCTGGTTCGTCGCCGTACCGGGATTGCTCAGCCCCACCACGATCTGAATTTGCGTCACCGGCTCTCCGTTCAGCTCGAGAGCATATGTCTCCCAGGGAGCCGCATCGCGGTGCACGTCGAAGATCGCGTCGGGGCGCTGCCTTAACAGGCGCAGCGCGGTAACCCGGGAACGCCGGTACGCACCGCGGTCGTGGGGCAGGTGCAGTTGGTCAGAATAGAGGACATTGATCCCTTTTTTCTCCAGGGCTTCTTTGAAAGCAAGGCCGACATCGTGTATTCCCCCCGCACCGTAGATGCTGTCGGTGCCGTCGCTGGGGACATATGACTCGGCGTTATGCGAGTGGTAGAGCGCGATTTTATAGGCCGGCCCCATCTGGCTTTGCGCGGGAAAAGCCGGCGCCGGGGCGGCAGAAAAATCCTGGGGCACAATCAAGCGGACCTTCTCGATGAACCGTGCCCGGGCCAGGTAACCCTCGACGCTTTCAACTTCATAAAGATCATTTTCCGCAGTTAGAAAACGATCTTTGACCCTGAGGCGGTGGCCGGTAACCAGGACAGTCCGCCCCTTTTCGTCAACCATGTAGAAGTAGCGCCTACTTTTCAGCTCTTCCGGGCTAAGTTCATCGAATAACTGTTCCCCGGCCAAAACGTGACCGGCTCCGGGCCGATAAGAAAGCGGCGCCGGACAGCAGATCCCGATCAGTAGAAAAAATATAAATGTGGCCACCTGCAGTTTCCGCATCATGTTAATCTCGTTCACCCCCCCAGGCCAAGATCGGTTCAATCCTTTTCCCGGGGGCCGCCGCCGAGGCGTTCTTTCACTTCACCAATCACTTCGGCCAGAAGCGTTCCAATCACCCCGGCAATCAAAGCTGCATCAAAGACCCCGCCGCCGCCCAGAACGACCGGTATGTTCCGGAATCCGCGAACTATATTTTCAGCCCAGGAGCTCAGATCCATCAGAAAAATAGAGCCGACCCCGCCGATAAATGCGGCCCGGCGCGAACGGCCCAGGAGGTAAGCGATCAGTCCTGCCGCCGCTGCCGGCAGGTAAAGGGGGTCCAGTTCGTAACCCAGCGAGCCGGGGTTGATCGGCAAGAGCCGGTCAAGGCTCCAGACCAGAGCCGCCCCGGCCAGGGCGGTAAGAGGGCCGCGCAGCTTTTCTTCTTTCTTTGGAGTTTTGATGATCAGGTAAGCGCAGATCCCCAGGGGAATTCCCATCCCGCCGATGTTCAGGGCCAGTCCTCCGCCCAGCGGTAGGGAAGGGAGAAACCCGCCTACATACATCGAGGCGATCAGGATGAGCGCCGTTTTTTTGTCCATCCGCAGGCGATCCAGCACCCGGTGGAGCAGGATCAAATAGATCACCGCGGTGACAATAACCACAAGCATGATTCCGGGGGCTCTTGCATACATGACCGGTCCCGCCTTTATTACTTAAAAATGAAGGACAGTTTATCTTTCCCCCCGGCCCGGAAGGGATATGCACAAGAAAGCCCCTTCACCGTTAAGCGTGATGAAGGGGCCCGAGAAAGGCAGGTTAAAGTCAGCAACTGCTGCAGTTTTTACTGCTTCACCCGCCGCATCCGCCCGAAGCAATGCTGCCCTCGCCTGAGCTGCTCTTTCCGGTGCGAAAAGCGGAGAGCAGCTTCTTTGATTCCGCAGCGCACCGCGGACAGGGAACGCTGTCCTGGGATGTGCGGCATAGCTCCTCGAATTTTTTGCGGCACTGCGGGCAGTAGAATTCGTACAGGGGCACCGCAAAAACCTCCTCTCTGGCAAAATCCCACTACACCGGGCAGTTAAAACTCCCGGTTGTTATTGACTTCCGGGGAAAGTTCCCGGTCGTTAAGCTGGACAAAGCGGGTGGTCAAAACACCTTCCAGCTGCGCCAGCCGGCTCAAGAGCTCCGGGGTGATCTGATCATCTACCTGGAGCGCCATAACCGCCTCTCCCCCGATCGAGCGGCGGCCCACCTGCATCCCGGCGATATTGATCTGATTGTTGCCCAGAAAAGTGCCGACGCGGCCGATTACCCCCGGCTTATCGATATAAGTGCACAGAAGCATGAACGGTGAGGGGATCACTTCAATACGGTAATCCCCGATCCTGACGATGCGGATATCGGTGCGGTTGAATATTGTGCCGGCAATGGTATGTTTCTCGGCGCCTGCTTTTACAGTAAGCACGACCAGGTTGGTGAAGTTCTCTATATTTTTACTGACCGATTCACGCACGCGGATGCCCCTGCTGCGGGCGATATGCGGCGCGTTGACGAAGTTGACCTGCTCCCCGAGAATATGCGAAAAAAGTCCGATCAGGCAGGCTGTGGTCAGGGGAGCAACGGGATGTCCGGCCACCGCGCCGCCGTAATAAAGCTCGATCTCCTCGATCCGGCCGCCATAAAGCTGAATATAAAAACCGCCCAGCAGGCGCATCAGGGGCAAAAACGGCTTTATTTCGGCGATCACTTCAGGCGGCATCGCCGGCATATTCACCGCGGAGACCACCGGATCGCCGCGCAGGGCGAAAACAACCTGCTCCGCCACCTGCACCGCTACATTGACCTGGGCCTCCCTTGTCGAGGCTCCAAGATGCGGCGTGGCGATAACCCCGGGCAGCTTCAACAGGGGACTTTCCAGGGGCGGCTCGTGCTCGAAAACATCGAGGGCTGCTCCAGCCACCTTCCCCCCGAGAATTGCTTCATGAAGAGCTTCTTCATCGATCAGTCCTCCCCGGGCACAGTTTACCAGGCGGACTCCCGGTTTCATCATGGCCAGCTCTTGCGCCCCGATAAGATGGTGGGTTTGCTTGTTGCAGGGAAGGTGCAGGGTGATGAAATCGGCCCGGCTTAACAGAATATCGAGAGCAACCGGGGTGACGCCCAATTTTTCCGGCTGCCCGGCCGCGATGTAAGGATCGTAAGCTAAAATCGTCATGTTCATGGCCCGCGCCCTTTTCGCCACTTCCCCGCCGATCCGGCCCAGCCCGATGATTCCGAGGGTTTTCTGGTGCAGCTCCACGCCCATGAAGCAGCCCCTTTCCCAGCGCCCATCTTTTAGAGCTCCGTCTGCTGCCGGAATATTCCGGGCCAGGGAAGTGAGCATGGCGATGGCATGTTCCGCAGCGGAGATGGTGTTCCCCTCGGGCGCGTTGAGCACGATGATCCCCCGGGCTGTGGCCCGCTCCAGATCAATATTGTCGATCCCCACCCCGGCCCGGCCGATCACCTGAAGATTTTTCCCGGCATCGATCACCGCCGCGGTGACCCTGGTTCCGCTGCGCACCACCAGGGCATGATAATCCCCGATCACATCTATCAGTTGAGCTTCGCTGAGGCCGGTGATGTGATCCACCAGGTAATGTTGTTCCAACAAAGCGATACCCTCCGGAGAAAGGGGGTCGCTGACCAGCACCTTCACTGCGTCACCTCCTGCAAATCAAGTGCGATCAATATATAAAAAATATTAGCATACCGCCGGGTAAAGATAAAGCTCAAACCCTGCCATAAGAAAAAACCGTAACCGTGGTTACGGAAAGAGAAGATAACCAATATATAATCCTGCCGGCTCTTTTCTCCGGAGGATGTAAATGTCAACCCTTGCCCTCAGAGCAACTGCTTTCCACAGCCCTTATAAACAGCCGAAAGGTCAGTGCAACTAGGTCCGGCCCTTCAATCTCTTTCTCTTTTTAGCTCTGCGTCTTTTTTTACGCTGTCTTTTAAGCTGCTTGCTGTTCTTCTCTTTTGCCAGATCCTTCTCCTCCTTTACTTGCGCTGCCTTTCCCGGCCAGGGGCGAAATTAAAATATCACTGTATATTATATCATCAACTAAAAAATAAAAAAAGAGAACACGATGAATGAAAGCGTTATTTCAAATACGAGATCCTTCGGGCTTCGCCCTCAGGATGACAGGAACGGGGGACTTTCACAGCAATGACGGGAGGCCCAAAATTTTTAGATGTTGTGACAGGCAACAAAGTGCCCGTCTCCCAGCTCTCGCATCTCCGGCTCCTGTTCGCGGCACACCGGGAGAACCCGGTTGCAGCGGGTATGAAAATAGCATCCGGAGGGCGGGTTCACCGGGCTTGGCAGGTCGCCTTCAAGGAGAATTCGCTTGCGCCGCCGTTCAACATCAGGATCGGCAATAGGCACCGCCGAGAGGAGGGCCCTGGTATAAGGATGCAGCGGATTGTGATACAGCTCTTCACTTTCAACCAGCTCCACGATTTTCCCTAAATACATTACCGCAACCCGGTCGGAAATATGCTTTACCATCGATAGATCGTGCGCGATGATCAGGTAAGTCAGATTCAGATCTTCCTGCAATTTTTCAAGCATGTTGATGATCTGAGCCTGGATGGAGACATCCACGGCAGAAACAGGTTCGTCACAGACAATCAGCTCCGGCTCTACCGCCAGGGCCCGCGCAATACCGATACGCTGGCGTTGGCCGCCGCTGAATTCATGCGGATAACGGTTGGCATGCTCGGGGTTGAGTCCGACCATGTTCAGCAGTTCATTGATCCTTTCCATCCGCTCTTTATTCCTTATCTCGGGTTGGTGAATGTCAATCGGCTCCCCGATGATATCGCCAACAGTCATCCGTGGGTTCAGCGAGGCATAAGGATCTTGAAATATCATCTGCATCTGCCGCCTGTTTTTCAAACGCCGGGAGGACGTTGCCCGGGCCAGGTTGATCCCCTTGTAAGCCACCCAACCGGCCGTGGGCCGGTAGAGACCGATCACGGTGCGCCCTACGGTGGTTTTTCCGCAACCGCTTTCACCAACCAGTCCCAGGGTTTCCCCAGCCTGAATGGAGAAAGTAACCCCGTCAACGGCCTTTAACCACCTTCCGCTGCTGCCGAACATGCTGCTCTCCTGTTGAAAATATTTCTTCAACTTATTTACTTGTAAAATCGGTGTTTGGACCGGGGTTGGGACCATGATCAGGAAACCTCCTTTTTAAACTCTACCTTCGGAGCCTGGGGATGGTTCAGCCAGCACCTGACCTTGCTGCCGTTAAAAAACGGCGGCATCTCCCGGGCACAGATACCCATGGCAAAATCGCACCTCGGCATGAACGGACAGCTGGTAAAATGCTGCAGCAGGTCGGGAGGCTGCCCCCAGATTGGAGTTAACTTTTGCCCCTTTACCGCATCCAGCCGGGGGACGGATTTCAGCAGTCCCCAGGTGTAAGGATGCGACGGCTTTTTCAACACTTCGTCGAGGGTTCCGGTTTCCACGATCTGTCCCGCATACATCACCAGAATACGATCGGCCTGGCCTGCCACTACCCCCAGGTCATGAGTTATCAGGATAATTGCCGTTTGAAAACGATCCTTCAATTCTTTGAGCAGCTCCATGATCTGCGCCTGGACGGTTACGTCAAGCGCCGTGGTCGGCTCATCGGCGATGATCAACTTCGGCTCACAGGCCAGGGCCATGGCAATCATCACCCGCTGCCGCATCCCCCCACTAAACTGGTGCGGGTATTGCTTTAAACGAATTTCCGGCTCCGGTATGCCGACCAGGTGAAAGAGCTCCACCGCCCGCCGCAGGGCCTGTTCCCGGGTCATGCCCTTGTGCAGGCGAAGGTTTTCCGTAACCTGCGTGGCGATGGATAAAACGGGGTTCAGGTAAGTCATCGGATCCTGAAAGATCATGCCGATGGAATTACCCCTGATCCTTTGCATTTGCCGTTCGCTTTTATTTATAATATTTTCCCCGTCGAAAATTATCGAACCCCCGGTGATCTTGCCGGGAGGTGAGGGGATCAGCTGCATGATCGATTGGGCGGTGACACTCTTGCCGCAGCCCGATTCCCCGACGAGGGCTACCACCTCGCCCGGATCAACCTCGAAATCAACCCCGCGGACCGCCCTGACCACACCGGCGTAGGTGCTGAATTCAACTTGAAGGTTTTTTACTTCCAACAGGTGTTCCACAAAAGAGACCTCCTACTTTCGCATCTTCGGATCCAGCGCATCCCGCAAACCGTCGCCCAGGAAGTTAAAGGCGAGCAAAGTGATGCAGATGGCCGCGGCGGGGAAAAAGAGCAAATGGGGATATGATTTCAGGCTGACCAGGGCGTCTGAAGCAAGCATACCCCAGCTGGCCCGCGGCGCGGAAACACCCAGGCCGATAAAGCTCAGGAACGCTTCCGTGAAGATGGCCTCGGGTATGGCCAGGGTGGCCGTGACGATAACCGGGCCCATGCAGTTGGGAATCAGGTGGCGCAGCAGGATCCGCTTCCGTGAGGCTCCGATAGTATGCGCGGCCAGGATAAATTCCTGCTCCTTCAGGCTCAAGATCTGCCCCCGCACGATCCTGGTCATGGGCAGCCAGTAAACCAGCCCCAGGGCTATATACATGGCGATCAGCCCGGAATTTTCAGACATTATCTCTTTCAGGTAAACCATCATCATGATCACCCACAGCAAAAAGGGAATGCTGTACATGATATCGACAAAACGCATCATCACGTTGTCCACCCAGCCGCCGGCAAAACCGGAGATGCCTCCGTAAAGCACCCCGAGGAGCGCCACCAGGGCGGCCATAAAACCGATGGAAAGAGAGATCCTGGCGCCGTACAAAACCCTGGTGAAAAGATCCCGCCCCAGACCGTCGGTGCCGAACCAGTGCGCCGCGCTGGGTCGCTGGTTCTTCCTGGCAAAATCCTGCTCGGAGTAGGTGTAGGGCGAAAATAAGGGGCCGAAGATCGCCAGGAGTAAAATCAAGACAATCAGAACCAGGCTACCCATGGCTACCGGGTTTTTCTTCAACCTTCGCCAGGCATCCTGCCAGTAGGTCGTGCTCGGCCGGATCAACTCAGCCTGAAACTCACGCTTCTGCAGCGGTTTAAATAAATCCGTTGATAGAGCCATCTTTAAGCCTGTTCCTTTCTAGCGCTTAGCTGGATGCGCGGATCGAGCAGAGGGTAAGCCAGGTCCACCAGCAGGTTGGCTAAAATTAGCAATGCACAATAAAATATGGTCACGCCGAGGATGACGGTGTAATCGCGGTTGTAGATACTGGTCACAAAATGCTTCCCCAGGCCGGGCACGGCAAAGATATTCTCCACCACGAAACTGCCGGTTAAAACACCGGCCACCAGCGGGCCCAGGTAAGTGACTACCGGGATAATGGCATTCTTGATGCCGTGCACCCAGAGGATGCGCAGCCGGGGCAGCCCCTTGGCCACGGCGGTTTTCATGTAGTCCTGGCCCAGGACCTCGAGCATGCTCGAGCGGGTCATCCGGGCGATGTATGCCGTCGGCAACCCCGCCAGGGCGATAGCCGGCATGATCAGATGCTGGGGCGACCCCCACATCGCCGAGGGAAGCAGCCCCCACTTGTATGAGAGAAAATACATTAATATAGTTCCGATAACAAAACTGGGCATGGCGATACCTATGGTGCTGAAAAACATGACCCCATAGTCCGGAATATTGTTCTGATTTAATGCCGCCAGGATGCCGGCCGGAATCCCCAGCAGCAGCGCGATCAAGATGGCCACGCTGCCCAGTTGCACGGAGACGGGGAATCTCTCCCTGATAATATCGTTAACCGTAAGGCCGCGGTACTTGAACGAAGGGCCGAGGTCGCCCTTTGCCAGGTGAGAAAGGTAATCAAGATATTGAAGATGCAGCGGCTGATCCAATTTATACCTGGCCTCAATATTTTTCCTGACCGCCTCCGGAAGAGCTTTCTCACGCTGAAAGGGGCCGCCGGGTATGGCATGCATGAATAAAAAAGTTACAGTGACTACTACCAACAGGGCCACCAGGGCATAAAACAATCGCCGTAATAAATAGTTAAACAATTCCTTTGCGCCCCCCTTATTTAAACCAGGGAACGGACCGCATGTCCGGCGGAAGCACTGCCTACCGGCCGGGGCGGCAGGTCCGTTCCCCTTGTATGAAGAGGCACACCATTTCCGGGATACCTCTTGTTACTTACTGGTAATCAAAACAGCCTGCTGCTATTCCATGTAAGCCGTTTTGAAGTCAAGCCCGCCGGTGGTCAGGTAGAGATAACCTTTCAGCTTGCTGTTGACCATCATGGGACTGGTGTAATAGTAAATCGGCATGATCGGCATATCTTTCATCAGTATCTCTTCCTGCTCGTGCATTAGCGGCATGCGCTCCGCAGGATCGGCAAGAAGAATCAACTCGCTGATGATCTCATCGTAACGGGAGTCGCCCCAGTTGGTGTTGTTGTTGCCGCTGCCGGTCTTCCACATATCGAGGAAAGTGTTCGGCTCAACGTAGTCCCCGATCCAGCCGGCCCGGGCCACTTCAAAGTTACCCTCATCGCGGGAGGTCAGGTAGACGCCCCACTCCTGGTTGGTCAAGGTAATCCCGGTAATGCCCAGGTTTTGCTCCCACATTTCCATGATCGCTTCAGCGATAATCTTGTGCATCTCGTGGGTGTTGTAGAGAATCTCAAAGCCGGGGAAGCCTTCGCCATCCGGGTAGCCGGCTTCGGCGAGCAGATTCTTGGCCTCTTCTAAATCTTCCTCAAAGAAGTCTCCGCCCTTTTCACGGAAATCAGAGCCTTCTTCCACATCGGCGATACCGGGAGGAATGAACGCGAAGGCTGGAAGTTCGCCGCCCTGGGTCACGTCCTCGCAAATGGCCTTACGATCTATGGCCATGGTCAGAGCCTTGCGCACCCTGACATCATCAAAGGGCTCTACTTCACAGTTGAAAATATAGTAATAGGTGCCCAGGTAGGGGAAGATGTTCAGCTCGTCGGGCAGTTCCTCTTTCAACCGGGGGATCTCCGGGCCGGGAACATCATGGGTCATGTCAATTTCTTTATTTTCAAACATGGTCAACTCTGTATTGATATCTTCAACCATGGTGAAGATAAGACGGTCCAGCTTCACGGCGCCGGCATCCCAGTAATGCTCATTGGGAACATACTCCAACCGGCCCTGCTCTCTTTTTTCCAGCTTGAAGGGCCCGTTAACAATAGTTGTTTCGGGCTTCAGATGCCAACCCTCGTTGTCCGCTTTCACTGTTTCCTGGTGCAAGGGATAGTAGGTCGGGAAAGCAGTCAGGTCCAGGAAATAAGGCGCCCCTGAAACCAGCTTCACCTTCAGGGTTTTTTCGTCTTCAGCAGTGATCCCGACATCATCGGGGCTGCCTTCTCCTTCGTAGCAGGCGGTCGCTCCCTCGATCAGGTCGAACATGTAGCAGTAGTCCGCAGCCATTTCCGGATCGATGGCCCTCTTCCAGGCAAATTCAAAATCGTATGCCGTTAGAGGGTCGCCGTTTGACCACTTGAGGTCGTCGCGCAGATGAAAGGTATATTCGGTCATATCATCGCTGACATCCCAATCCTTGGCGCAGGCAGGTTGCGGCTTGCAATCCGCATCCAGCCTGGTAAGCCCTTCATACATCTGCAAGGTCATGTGAAATTCGGGAATCCCGGTCATCAAAGCCGGGTCCAGCGTCTCCGGTTCCGTGCCCACGTTGTAGGTAACAACCTGTTCTTCACCTGTAGCCTGAGGGCCGCAACCGACCGCAATCAGAGCCATCCCCAACATGAGCCCGATTACAATTAGACTCTTTTTCAAGTTCAAACCCCCTTATGATTTTTTTAAACACTTCAAAACGGGCAAATCAATATGAATATTCCGGAACAATCCCCCTTTCTAGATAGCATGAAATAATCCTTTAAATGTACTAGATTCGATATTAAAATTGATATTCCTGCCTGGAGGGTAAAAATGATTTTAAATCGGGGTTAATATAGAAGCCAAATGAGGAGAGCGATACCCAAAAAAAACAGCAGCAGAACTGGCAGGATCACCGATACCGCTGCAATCAACATTGCCGGCAAATCATTCTTCTCCAGCTTTACATCTTTCTTATCTTCATCCAGCTCTTTTTTTTTGAAACCTTCACGCAGCCGCTGGAACAATGTTCTCGTACCTCCAGATGACCCAGCCGGAGCTGAACGCATATCTTAAATTTCACCGGCAAAATGACAGGCCACGTAATGCTGCGGCCCCACCTCTTTATTCTCCGGAACCGCTTCTTTACAGATATCTTTAACATGGGGACACCTGGTATGAAATTTACAGCCCGGCGGGGTAAGAATGTTGCTGGGCAGCTCGCCATAGATCGGCTCCATCGATCTCCGGTAAGTCGGATCCGGAACGGGAATTGAAGAAAGCAGGGCCCTTGTATACGGATGCATCGGGTTTTCGTAAAGCTCCTTCTTATGAACAAATTCAACCAGCGAGCCTAAATACATCACCCCGATCCGGCTGCTGATATGCTTCACCACGCTCAGGTCATGCGAGATAAAGAGATATGAAAGCCCCATTTTCTCCTGCAGATCCATCATCAGATTGAGGATCTGTGATTGAATGGAAACATCAAGAGCCGAGACCGGTTCATCGCAGACGATAAACTCGGGGTCCAGCGCCAGGGCCCGGGCTATGCCGATCCGCTGCCGCTGCCCTCCGGAAAACTGGTGCGGATAGCGATATATATGATAGGGCGACAATCCGCATATTTCAATGACATGCTTAACCTTCTCGGTATATTCCGCACCCTTTTTAGCCAGGCCGTGCGCAAGAATAGCTTCTCCGACAAGCGAGTTTACATTCATTCTCGGGTTGAGTGAGCTGTACGGATCCTGGAAGATCAGCTGCATTTTTTTGCGCAGCTGCTTGAGGTATCTCCCCTTAAGATGGGAGATATTTTGATTGTTGAAATAAACCTCTCCGGCAGTGGGCTCATAAAGCCGCACGATGGTTCGCCCCAAAGTTGACTTTCCGCAGCCCGATTCGCCGACGAGGCCGACGGTTTCTCCTCGATAGATATCGAGATTGACCCCGTCAACAGCTTTAATATAGTCTGTTTTCATAAAACCCGCTGATACCGGGAAGTACTTTTTTAAATTCTTTATTTCAAGTATTTTTTCTTTCATGGTTAACCCTCCCGCTGGCTGTATAGAAAACAGCTGACCGAATGTCTGTCATTAACCTGGCAGGGCTTCGGCTGTTCTTTTTGACATATCCCCAGGGCCCGGTTACATCTCGGGGCAAAATAGCAGCCCTCGGGAAGCTCAAAAGGACTGGGGACCAGGCCTTCAATAGCATAAAGCCTCTCCTTCTCTTCGATCAGACTGGGAATAGAACCCAGCAGCCCCACGGTATAAGGATGCTTCGGGTTCCGGAAAAGCTCTTTTACCGGCGCCGATTCCACGATTTTACCCGAATACATCACCAGGACATAATCGGCCATTTGCGCGATCACGCCCATATTATGCGTGATCAGCATGATCGCAGTATCGGTCTCCTCTTGCAGTTCCTTCATCAGCTTGAGGACCTGCGCCTGGATGGTCACGTCAAGGGCGGTGGTAGGCTCGTCGGCGATCAAAAGCTTGGGATTGCAGGCCAGGGCCATGGCGATCATCGCTCTCTGGCGCATGCCGCCGGACAGCTGGTGCGGGTAATAGCGGGCCACCTCATCCGCCCGGGGAATTTTCACCAGATCGAGCATCTCCACGGCCTTTTCCCAGGCATCCCTTTTTACCATATTTTGATGGAGTACCAAAGACTCAATGATCTGATCGCCGATCCTGAATACCGGGTTTAACGAGGTCATCGGCTCCTGGAAGATCATCGAGATCTCGTTCCCGCGGTAACTTCTCATCTTCCCTTCTTCTATGCCCACCAGCTCTTCACCGTTAAACTTGATCGAGCCGCTGACAATCCGGCCGGGAAATTCGATCAGGTTCAAAATACTCAGCGCGGTAATGCTCTTGCCGCAGCCCGACTCTCCGACCACACCCAGGGTCTCCCTTTCCCTCATTACAAAGGAGCTTCCGTCAACCGCCTTAACCACACCTTTATCGGTGAAAAAATATGTCGAAAGATCCTTTATTTCCAGCAGATTTTTCATGTCTACACCTACCTGATCCCCTTGGGGTCGAAGGCATCGCGAAGGCCTTCGCCCAACAAGTTAATACTGACCACCGTGAGGATAATCATGACACCCGGGGGCATCCACAGCCATTGCAGGTTGCGGAAAACATGAGCATTCCTTGCTCTTTCAATCATATTCCCCCAGGTTGGAGTGGGCGGTGTTACGCCCAGCCCGATAAAGGAGAGAGATGCTTCTACAAGAATGGCGCTGGCCATGCTTAACATGGCCGTGATGATCACAAAAGCCAGGGTATTCGGGATCAGATGCCGGGCAATTTTTGACCAGGAGGAGATGCCGAGCACTTCGGCAGCCTGCATAAATTCCTGCTCCCGAAGTGATAAGATCTGCCCCCGGACAATCCGGGCCAGGCCCGGCCACGACAATATCCCGATGAGAAACATGACAATGAACATTTTGTTCTCTGATGAGACCTTCCACATCAAGGCCGCCGATAGAGAGACCACGATGGGTAAAAAGGGTATGGAGTAAACAATTTCGGCGAAACGCATCAGGACATTGTCGATCCATCCCCCGTAATATCCGGAGATGCCGCCGATAAGGGTACCGATAACAACCGTGATTCCGGCGGCCATCAGGCCGACGATAATCGATATCCGGCCCCCCAAAAAGAGTCTCATAAATACATCCCGGCCCTGCTCGTCGGTGCCCAGCCAGTGCCGTGCAGACGGCGCCTGCTCCTTGTTGGCCAGCTCGAACTCGCTAAGACCATATGGTGACAGGATGGGCACGACGATCACTGCCACAACGATCAGCAGAAAAAGAATCCCGCCGGCCAGGGCCACCCTGTTTTTCAAAAAACGCTCCCAGGCAACCTGCCACGGGCTGACCGCTTCGATCTTGCTGTTATTGTTGACCTTCGCTTTTGGCATTGCAGTATTCATCGCGATCCCTCCTACTTGTTAACCCGCACGCGGGGATCGACCAGCGCATAAGCGACATCAGCCAGCAGGTTCCCGAGAACCGTCAAGAGGGCATAGAATGTCAACGCGGCCATAACCATCGAGTAGTCCCGGTCAAAAATTGATCCCAGCAGGACATTGCCGATCCCCGGCCACAAAAATACTGTTTCCAGGATAAGAGCCCCGGCAAAAAGAGCGGGGATCTCCAGGCCGATCAGGGTGACCAGGGGCAGCAAAGCGTTCCTGAAGGCATGCCTGTAGATAACCACTTTCTCGGAAAGACCCTTGGCCCGGGCGGTTCGAATATAATCCTGGTTGATGACCTCGATCACCGAATTCCGGACATACCTGATAAATCCGGCCACGCTGATCACTACCAGTACGATTGCCGGCAGGACCATATGCCTGAAGACATCGAATATTTCCTGAAAGGTGTTGTCATAACCTTTGGCCAGGTAGATTACAGATCTCATTCCGTTTATCGGAAACCACGGTACAGGAATGGCAATATAAAATACCAGCAGCAGGGCGAAGAAAAAGGAAGGCATCGAGTAACCGATCATTGAAAATACCGTCCAGAAATTGTCGTAGGCGCCGTATTTTTTCACGGCAGACTTGATCCCCACGGGAATGGCAATGGCAAAAGAGAGCAGCACCGCGGCGATATTTAAATAAAATGAGTTCCAGATAAATTCACCGATAATATCTTTCACCGGTTTTTTATACTTGTAGGATGTTCCGAAATCACCGGTTAAAGTTCTTTTCAGCCACATGAAGTAACGGACAACTTTTGGCTGATCCAGGCCCAATTTCGCCTTGATCTGTTGCTGCTGTTCAGGCGTAGTTTTCGATCCTATTCCCAGGTAAGCCTGGACGGGATCTCCGGGCATGCTCTCTAGAACAAAGAATATGATGATGGTGATAAGCAACATTACCGGAATTAAATGCAATAACCTCTTCAGAATATAACCCAGCATTCTTACACCTTCCTTCGCCGCTCAAGCCGCAATATTCATTGATAAGGCAGCCTTATCGAAAGACTGCCTTATCAAGCTTGCCAACTTGGCATCTAAGCCAACATTTATCTTACTCCTCGACCTTGGCATCCCTCATCGCTTTGCACCAGTCGTAAAGCGAACTTGTTTTAAAATCGACCAGCTTCGGATCGTAGAGGTCGTAGTAGACATTCGCGTAAACCGGCATCATGACCGCCTCTTCATTGAGGATCTTGGCAATCTTGGCATAGATCGGCCTGGCTTCATCGATATCCATGATCGCCTTGCCCTCATCGAACAGCTTATCAACCTCCGGATTGCTGTAACGGCTCATATTATCCTGTCCGCTGCCGATATACTTGGAATGGAACTCCGGATAGTGCACATGAGGATCGAAAGTTTCAATACTCGTGGCCAGGAAGAAGAGACTCCACTCATCCACGTTGGCATCCGCATCGTAGATAATATAGTCCAACAGAGTATTAAATTCGAGGTAAGCTACGTTCAGTTTAATGCCCAGTCCTTCGCCCCAGTCTCTTTCCCACATCGGGATCAGCGTGGCCAGGATCTCGTGATCCGGCATGGCCGCAACTTTCAGCTCGAAGATCTTGCCGTCCTTTTCACGAAGGCCTTGCGCATTGAGCTCCCAACCGGCCTCATCCAGCAGTTGACGGGCTTTCTCCAGATCGAAATCATACTCGATCATCTCACCGAGCAGCGCATCGTCTATCGCCCAGGAGATCTGGGAGAAGGGATGGTACTGCACGTTGGCCAGCACCTCGCCGGTATCCTCATCCTTGAAGTAGCTGTTGGTAAATTCCTTCACGTTGAATGAGTAGTAAAGCGCCTGGCGGACCTTGGGATCGGCAGTCGGTCCGGATTCACAGTTGGTCTTGATATAACCGTAACCGCTTCTGGCATACTTGTTTTCACTCTTGCCGGCGCTGCGGGCTTCGGCAATTTTATTCGGCTCGATCACTCCGGGCAGCAGTTCGACATTGCCAGAGGTCAGCTCAACGATATCCGTGGTCATTTCCACAAATTTGAGGACGATATCCTTGATCAGGTAACCTTCGCCTTTATATTTATCATTGCGCGTCAGGGTAACGATCTCTTTTTCTTTGAAATTCTCGATCAAGTACGGACCCGAACCGATCGCCTCGGAGGTGATCTTTTCGACCGGCGCAGTGTTATTGTAGGCGAAGTCTTCGCCGTAGTAATGCTTGGGCAGAATCGGGAACGTGGTGTTCTCCAGGTTAACCCTTAACGCCTCTTTGAAATTGAACCTGACCGTATTATCGTCCAGGGCCTCCACGCCTTTAAACTCTTCTGTTTCTTCCCCGTAATACTCGTCATAACCGACCAGGTCGATCACATTTGAACCGTAACGTCCGGTATAGGACGGGTCAGACGCAACCATGTAGGTAAAGACAACGTCATCAGCGGTGACCGGTTCGCCGTCAGAAAACTTCTTACCTTTTTTCAAATGGAAGGTAATCGACTTGCCGTCTTCGGAGAACTCCCAGTCTTCGGCCAGGACACCTTCAAACTCACCTTCGAAATTCAGGTCAATCAAACGCTCAAATACCAGGTCGACGACATGGCCGTCATATGCCGAAGAGTAGTAGAGCGGGTTGAAGTTGCCCGAGCACTCGTGAATACCCACTATAAGCGCCCCGGATGGTTGCGGTCCACCACATCCCGTGGTAAGAGCCAGTAAAAATGCTAAAACTGTCAACAACAACAAGCCTCTTTTTAACACATTCTTCCCCCCTTGATTTTTTAGGATAAAAAATGGAGAATCAAACAGTATTTCTGCAGTATCCCCCCCTAAAGTCTATATATATAAGATATATTATACTTAAACATGAAAAATCCTTCTAAAACCATCAGTATATTTTTCGGGAAAAAAGAAATCATCCTGGACCTGTCAACGAATGTCAACCGGCGTATAATAATATGAGGCAGGCCTATATGCTGAAGATTTTTTCATTTAATAACAAACGGGAAGATGGAAAAACCATCTCCCCGTTATCTAAATCAACAACTATCTAAACTGGTGCCGGGAACCGGAATCGAACCGGTACGGGTAGATGGTTTACCCGAGGGATTTTAAGTCCCTTGCGTCTGCCTGTTCCGCCACCCCGGCAAATAAAATGGAGGCGACACCCGGATTCGAACCGGGGGTAAAGGATTTGCAGTCCTCTGCCTTACCACTTGGCTATGTCGCCTTAAAAATGGAGCGGAAGACGGGATTCGAACCCGCGACCCTCGCCTTGGCAAGGCGA
>CAZPET010000004.1:0-21418 GCA_964585625.1 uncultured Syntrophomonadaceae bacterium | reverse complement strand
GGCAATTCTTTGAGCCATGGCCGGTTCGGGATGAATGACGCTGATGGTAATAATCTCGGTGTTGTGAACCGATTCCACATTCACCATCTTCCGCAGTTCAGCGATATCGCATGATAAATTCAGGCTGTCGATCACTCCGTCCAAAACCAGGCGGCTGTGGGCAATCTCCCGGTAAGTATTCACCAGCTGACGGCTGACCTGGATATCCTGGTAAAGTATCTGGGCTGAATCGGGAGGCTTCATCACCAGAAGGCTGGTGGTAGATCTGTACTGCGGCGTTAAAACATATAAGCTGAGCAGGATGCTGATAATAACCGCCAGCAGTGGGACCAGTATGATCAACAGCCAGCGCTTGGCGATTACTTCCCAGACTCCATACAGGTTTAACTCCTGTTCCAAGCAGGGCACCTCTTTTCAGTTAACATTTAACCGGAACAAAATCTTTACCCGACCTCATTGTCAATATTTATGCCGGCCCGGCCAGCAAGACCCAAACATTCCTGAATAATTGGCAGACATATTTCCCGATGATGTGTAATTATTCGTCTTTTATCATTCTAATTCCTGCTTTTATTACTCGAAGGAATCCCGGTTTGTCATAAAAAGGTGGCCCGCGGTTTAGTCCCGGCAGCCCCTGCTGGGGAAGAACCACTTTCTGCGCCCGGCCCGTTTCGGTTTAACCCTGCAGGGGTCCTGCGGCGCGGGCATATCGGGCATACAGTCCTGGAGAACCATGGCCGGGCGTTCCTGCAGCATCAGCCGGGCGCTGCCGGGGCAACAGAGCCTGTCAACCAGCGCGAGACCCCGCTCCAGGTCGCGCAGGCGGCCTGCACTGTGAGCATCGGTAGCCAGGAAGTGACCCAGCCCGTTGGCAAGAAAGAGGGCGGCGGCGCGGGCGGCGGCGGAGCCCATCAATCCAGTTAAACTACCCAGGGTCAATTGAACCAGCGCACCAGCCCGGACCAACTGGTAAAGCCGGCCGGGATCTTTCTGTAAAGCAGCAACTCTCTCAGGATGGGCCAGGATGGGATGGCAGCCGCGCAGCCTTAACTCGAAGATCAACTCCCCGGCGTAGGGGGGGACCGGTTGAAATACTGGAAGTTCCACCAGCAGGAAGCGGCTGTGATTCAGCGTCAGTATTTTTCCTTCCTCCAGGCGACGGGGGAGCAGCGGTTCAAGAACATTTTCCGCTCCCGGCAGCAGCTGCAAGGGGATCCCTCTTGTAAACAGTTCCCTTTGGAGTTCCTCCAAACGCTCTTTGATCAAAGCGGCGGGAGGATCACCTTCAAAACAGTGGGGCGTGGCGGCTACATGCGTGAATCCCGCCCCGACCATGGCCCGGGCCAACTCCAATGCTCCGTCCATGCCGGAGGGGCCGTCATCAAGGCCGGGCAAAATGTGATTATGGAGATCGATATAACCCAAGAAGCAATCCCTCACCTATCCTCTGAAAGTTCCTTGCAGTGCTACAACCCCAAATCTGCGGCAATTGACTGCATCGCTTCCAGGCTCAGGGCGATGAACCGCTCCAGGGTAAGGTTTAAATCGCTGCAGGTCTCAATCTGCCCCCGATCTGCGCCGCGGGCAAAGCTCTTCTCTTTAAAGCGGTTCAGCACAAAATCAAGATCGATCGCCGCCAGCTTTTTCTGAGGATGGATCAAGGCTGCGGCAACCAGCAGCCCGGTAACCGGATCGGCGGCATAGAGGGCTTTGTCAAGCAGCGTTTTACGCTCTATTCCGAGCATCTCATTATGTGCTTTGACCGCCCGGACCAGCTCTGCGGGAAGGCCTTTTCCCTCCAGGATCTGCGCCCCGAGAAGTCCGTGCTGCTCCGGTTGATCCACCGTCTTGTCGTAATCAAGATCGTGCAGCAGACCGGCCAGGGCCCAGAGCTCTTCATCCTGCTGGCCCAGCTCCCGGGCCAGGCGGCGCATTACCGCTTCCACCGCCAGCATATGTTTGATTAAATTTTTTGTCTTAACCTCTTGTTTTACCAAACTCAAGGCTTCTTCGCGTTCCATCTGTTTCTCCTCCAAAATATTACTCTAATGCAAACTTGTACACATTATACCCTTAGCCGCGGCAAAATAAAAGGAGCGGGGAAATCCCCGCCCGCATGGAAGCACCCGTTGACGCCTGCACTTGGATCATCGGAAAATTTGATACCACCGCAAAACAGTGGGGGCAGGTTATATCCCGCCCCCACTTCAATAGCAAATATAAATTGCCGTTTTACCGCAAGATTGTCAATACGATCGTAAAAAGCATAAAAGCCACGGCCAGGCCGGTAGTCACCCGACCAAGTATATCGTCGAGCCCTTTTTTCTTGCCGAAAAGACTCTGTGCGCCTCCCTCAATAACTCCCAGGCTGGCGCTGCGTCCCGATTGCAGCAGCACTGTGACAATCAAACCGATACAGACGAGAATGTACAGCGCGATCAGTACTTTTACCAGCATACAGGCCACCCCCGCTCTATAACTAAATCTTATTTATTCTAACACAAAATATGAACCCCGGCAAATCATGCTATTTTGTCAAGATGGTCCGGCCGGCAAAGCTGCCGCTTTCACCGAGCGTCTCCTCGATGCGCAGCAGTTGATTGTACTTGGCTACGCGATCCACCCGCGAGGGAGCGCCGGTTTTGATCATCCCCGCTCCTACCGCCACCGCCAGGTCGGCGATAAAGCTGTCGTCAGTTTCGCCGGAACGATGCGAGATGATTGCGCCGTAGCCGGAGCGGTGGGCCAGGGCAACGGTTTCCAGGGTTTCACTGAGAGTGCCGATCTGGTTCAGCTTGATCAGGATGGCATTGCCCACCCCTTTCTCAATTCCGGCAGTAAAACGGCGCGGATTGGTGACAAAAAGATCGTCACCGACCAGCTTCATCCTCGCTCCCAGTGTTTCGGTCAGCTCAGCCCAACCGTCCCAATCTTCTTCGCCGAGGCCGTCTTCAATGCTGATGATCGAATAGCGCTGTTCAAGACTGCAGTAGTATTCGATCAACTCTTCACCGGTATATGATTCTCCTTCGAAGCGGTAGCGGCCGTTTTGCAGCAGCTCTGTGGCTGCCACGTCGAGGGCCAGGTAAATATCTTTCCCGGGGCGGTAGCCGGCGGCGGCGATCGCCTCGGTGATTACCTCCAGGGCCGCAGCATTTGACTCGAGGTCCGGCGCGAAACCGCCCTCGTCGCCTACCGCGGTATTCAAGCCCCGCGAAGCCAGGATCTTTTTCAGATGGTGGAACACCTCCGTCCCCATCTGCAGGGCGCGGGCGAAGCTGTCCGCTCCGGCGGGAACGATCATGAATTCCTGGATATCGACATTATTATCCGCATGCTGCCCCCCGTTGAGAATGTTCATAAAGGGTACCGGCAGCAGGGCTCCCTGCAGGCCTCCCAGATAGCGGTAGAGGGGCAGATCGAGCATCGTTGCCGCAGCCCGCGCCGCCGCCAGGGAAACGCCTAAAATAGCATTTGCCCCGAGATTCTCCTTGTTGGAGGTCCCGTCAAGCTCGATCATGAGCCCATCGAGATGATGCTGTTCCAGGACATTCAAACCGCGGACGGCAGGAGCGATCTTCTCGTTAACATTGGCCACCGCTTTGAGCACGCCCTTGCCCAGGTAGCGCTCCTTATCGCCATCCCGCAGCTCTACAGCTTCAAAAGCGCCGGTGGAGGCGCCCGAAGGAACTGCCGCCCGCCCCCGCCAACCGCCTTGCAGCAGAACTTCCGCTTCGAGGGTCGGATTTCCGCGCGAGTCGAGGATCTCTCGCGCCTTAACCTCTATGATCCGTTCTTCCATCGTGATACTCTCCTTTTTTGTCATCTTTCTCCGCCAAGGCCGGTTTAGAGATCCTTCGCTTCGCTCAGGATGACATCGCTTTGCTCAGGATGACAACACTTCGCCCTCACGATGACTAACACGGGGGGGCTTTCATATTAACCAGGCTTCGCCCGGTCATTTCTGACGGCTGGGGCAGGCCGCCCAGCTCCAGGATGGTCGGAGCAATATCGGCCAGGCAGCCATCGTGCAACAGCTGCAACTGACCGCAACCCAACAATAGGCAGGGGACCGGGTTGGCCGTGTGGGCGGTAAGCGCACCGCCTGTTTCATCGACCATCTTCTCCGCATTACCGTGATCGCCGCAGATGATCACCCGCCACCCCCGCTTTAACGCCGCCTCCGCAATTAAACCGAGCTGCCGGTCCACCGCCTCGATCCCTTTGACCGCCGCCTCCAGAATACCGGTATGGCCGATCATGTCCGCATTGGCAAAATTTACCACCATCAAGCGGTGCCGCCCTTCGGCGATCGCCCGCACGGCCGCCTCGCCCACTCCTGCGGAACTCATCTCGGGCTGCAGGTCGTACGTTGCCACCTTTGGCGAAGGGATCAACAGCCTCTCTTCGCCCGGAAAAGCTTCTTCGCGCCCCCCGTTAAAGAAAAAGGTGACATGGGCGTATTTTTCGGTCTCGGCAATGCGCAGCTGGGGAAAGCCGGCATCACTGTAGAGCTCACCCAGGGTGTTTTCCAGATATTCCGGAGGGAAGGCCACCGGCAGGGGGAGGCTGCGCTCATATTCGGTCATGGTCACACAATGGGGCTGCGGCGCCCCCGGACCGCGTTTAAAATAAGGGAATTGATCGTCTGTCAGGGCATGGCTGATCTGGCGGACCCGGTCCGGCCGGAAATTAAAAAAGATAATGCTGTCATTTTCCTGCAGCGTGGCCAGCGGATCCCCGTCCCGCCCGGTGATCACCACCGGTTGGATGAACTCATCGGTTTCACCCCTGCTGTAAGCCTCTTCGAGGGCCTGCAGGGGATCGGAGGAACGGTTTCCCTCCCCGTAAACATAGGCGCGGTAGGCCTTCTCCGTGCGTTCCCAGCGCCTGTCCCGATCCATGGCATAGTAACGCCCGCAGATGGTGGCGATAAAGCCGTTCCGCCGGCCAAGGCTGCGTTCATGGAACCGCACCAGATGCGGTCGGGCGCTGGCGGGAGGTGTATCTCTCCCGTCAAGAATAGCATGCACAAAAACACGCTCCACCTGCTGCCGCTCCGCCATCTCCAGCAGGGCGGCCAGGTGATCGGTATGGCTGTGCACCCCCCCGTCGGAGAACAGGCCGATCAGGTGGACGCTGCTGCGATGCTGGTGAGACCATTGCAGCGCTTCTCGCAGGACCGGGTTTTCAAAAAAAGTGCCTTCGCGGATGGCGCGTGAAATCCGGCTGAGATCCTGGTAGACTATGCGTCCGGCTCCCAGGTTAAGGTGCCCCACCTCCGAGTTGCCCATCTGTCCGGCCGGCAAGCCTACCGCTTCCCCGGCGGCATCCAGCAGGCACCAGGGATAATTTTCAGTCAAATAATCCATCTGCGGAGTGCGGGCCTGCAAGATGGCATTTCCGGAAGATTCACTGCGGTACCCCCAGCCGTCGAGAATTACCAGGGCTACTGAGTTCAGCACCCGGCAGCCTCCTTCGCCGCAAGAATCAGGGCGGCAAATGAATCAACCTCCAGGCTGGCTCCGCCGACCAGGGCTCCGTTGACCGATGAGAGAGCGGTAAAGCTGCCGATATTGCCGGCGTTGACGCTGCCGCCGTATTGTACCCGCAGGGCGGCCGCTGCTTCGCTGCCGAGGACTTTCTCCACAACCTGCCGCACCAGGGCCGCGGCGGCAGCGGCGTCATCCGGCGAAGCCGCCCGTCCCGTCCCGATAGCCCAGACCGGCTCATAGGCCACAACCAGATCCTTGAGAGCGCGCGGCTCGAGGCCTTCCAGGGCTGTCCGGAGCTGCCGTTCCAGGACGGCACCGGTTTCTCCGCGGCTGCGCTGCTCTTCCGTTTCCCCAATACAGAGCAGCGGCGTCAACTCATGGTTCAATGCTGTCTCCAGCTTTTTCCGGACCACGGCATCATCTTCACCCAGGATGTGGCGCCGCTCGGAATGCCCGATAATGATGTGGCTAGCCCCAAACTCTTTTAGCATTGCCGGGGCAATCTCTCCGGTAAAGGCGCCTTTCACCTCCCAGAACATGTTCTGGGCGCCCAATTTGATACCGCTGCCTTCCAGTGCGGCAGCGGCGGCGGCCAGCGCGGTAAAGGGGGGGCAGATCAAGACCTCCACCCCCCGGAGCTCTTTTTCCCTCTGTTTTAACTCGCTGCAGAAAGCCGCTGTTTCCGCGGCTGTCTTATGCATCTTCCAGTTGGCAGCAATGATCAATCCCATTTAAGGTTACCTCCACTCCTTTTTATTACTTAGCCTGTTTATTTTGCAGAACCGCTATCCCGGGAAGATTCTTCCCCTCCCAAAACTCCAGGGTGGCTCCACCGCCGGTAGAGATAAAGCTGATCTGCTCCGCCAGGCCAAAGTCCTCGATGGCGGCTACGATATCCCCGCCTCCGACAATGGAGAAAGCCCTGCTCCGGGAGACTGCGCGGGCCACCGCCTCGGTACCGCGGTGAAAAGGCGCCGTTTCAAAAACCCCCAGCGGGCCGTTCCAGAGGATTGTCCCCGCCGCTGTGGCAGCCTCGCTGAAAAGCGCCGCTGTTTCAGGGCCGATATCGACCGCCTTCCAGCCTTCGGCCACCTCCCCGACCGGGACAACCTTGAACTCACTCTGCGGTTTCAGCTCCCGGGTAATCGTCAGATCCACGGGCAACTGCAGGCAGCACCGGCTCTCTTCACCGGCCTTGAAGATATCCCCGGCCCCTTCTACCAGCTCTTCTTCATAGAAGGAATCTCCCATGGGATAATCCATGGCGGCAAGAAAGGTGTTGGCCATGCCCCCTCCTATGAGAAGCGTATCTGCCAGCTCCAGGAAACGGCGGATCACATTCAGTTTATCAGAAACTTTGGCTCCTCCCAAAATCGCCACCAGAGGGCGGGCCGGCTGCTCAATGCATTGTGACAAAAGCTCAATTTCTTTGATCATCAGAAGGCCGGCCACGGCGGGGATGTATTCCGCCACCCCGGCGGTCGAAGCGTGCGCCCGGTGTGCTGTCCCAAAAGCATCGTTGACAAAAAGATCAGCCGTCTGCGCCAGCTGCCGGGCAAAATCGGGATCGTTTTTCTCTTCGCCCTTCTCAAAACGGACGTTCTCCAGCAGCAGGGCCTCACCGTCGGCAAGCTGATCCACTGCCTTCTGTACCGCCGGACCGACAACCTGATCGAGCTTGAGCACGGTCCGGCCCAGCAGTTCGGAAAGACGGCCGGCCACGGGATCGAGACGCAGTTCCGGCCTGGCCTCTCCCCCGGGGCGTCCCAGGTGGGAGACCAGAATCAGGCGGGCTCCTCTATTCAGCAAATCGACAATCGTCGGCAAAGCCGCCCGGATCCGGGTGTCGTCCTTCACCCGGCCCCCTTCCAGGGGAACGTTAAAATCAACCCGCAGGAGCACCTTCTTCCCCTTCACCTCAACATCGGCCACACTTAACTTCAATTGCGGCTCACCATCCTTGGGCTAATTTTCATTGGCAACCATTATTCTACCACAAAAGTCATCTTTAAACGCGATTGCTTACTGGAGGTTAGAAGTTAGAAGTTGGAGGTTGGAAATGAAATGGGTTTGGGCGCCCCATGGGCACCCCTACATGTTCTGTGCAGGTCAGCATCCAACCTCTAATGTCGGCGGCGGCGGTAAGAGGCGGGTATGGAGAGCTCTTCGCGGTATTTGGCGATAGTGCGGCGGGAAATGGCAATCCCCTTCTCTTCAAGCAGCTCCGTCAACTGCTGGTCGCTGAAGGGGCTTTGCGGGTCCTCCTGCTCGATCAGCTCGCGCAGGTAGCTTTTGATGCTGTGCGAAGAATAATCTTCGCCCCCTTCACCGGTCAACCCGCTGGAGAAGAAAAATTTCAAGGGAAAAAGACCGCGCGGTGTTTGCATATACTTGTTTGCAGTGGCGCGGCTGACAGTCGACTCATGGACCCCGACAGCCTGGGCGACATCTTTTAAAGTAAGAGGCTTGAGCTGCTTTATCCCGTGCTCCAAAAACGGCTGCTGGATCTCGACAATCTGCTGCGCTACACGGTAGAGAGTCAGGCGCCGCTGCTCGATGCTGCGCAGGAGCCAGGTGGCTTTTTCAAGCTTGCTTTTGATAAAAGCAGAAAGGTTCTCGTCGCCAACTCCTTTCTGGACCAACCTATGGTAAAAGGGGCTGATCATCAGTTGAGGAGTGAGCTGGTCGTTCATCACGATCACATATTTGTCGTCAACTTTCTCTACATTGATGTCGGGCACAATATAGCGCGTTTCCGGTGCCCCGCCAAAAATGGAGCCGGGCTTGGGGTTAAGTGTGCGGATAAAATCAACGGCGTCCTGAACCTCTTTGATATCGCAGCCAAGCCGGGCCGCGATCTGTCGGTAACGGCCGTCGGCGGCGGCGGGAAGATAATGTTCGACAATCTTCACCGCCAGCGGCGGGGGATCTTCCATGCTGTGAAACTGCAGCAGCAGGCATTCCTGGAGGTTGCGAGAAGCGATCCCGGTCGGCTCGAGACCCTGCACGATCTGGAGAACCGCCTCCATCTCCTCCGCCGTTATCCCGAGAGCAGCTGCAAGTTCTCCCAGATCGCTGCCCAGATAACCGTTCGGATCGAGATTCCCGATCAGGTAGGCGGCGATGCTGTAGTGGCGCGGCGAAAGGCGCATTAAACGCAGCTGCCCGAGCAGCTCCTCCATCATCGTGCCCGGGCTGTCGGCGTAATTGTCAACCGTAGGGAACTCGCTCCAATCCCTGCCCGCAGGGTTCGGCATGTACCCCACCGTATCCAGATCCATATCCCGGAAATATTCCTCCCAGGGGAAATCATCTTCCGGAAGCTCATCGGAAAGAGACTCCCCGGGGGGCTCTTCTTCGCCCCCGGCTTCACCTTCGCCAAGCTCCAGCACCGGGTTGCTCAGGAGTTCCTCCTGGATAAAATCCTGCAGCTCCATGGTGGAATATTGCAGGAGGGTTATCGCCAGCTTTAGCTCCGGTGTAATGATCAGCTTCTGGGTCTGCTCGATTTTTAACTGATAATCCAGTTTCATAAATGTCACATCCTGGTGCTGAATTCGACATAAATTCAGGATATTCCTGCTTCAGGCGCACTGCAGAGCATGCACCGCCGGAGATTTTTACTTCCCAACACCAGTTTATGCTTTATTTTAACAAGAATTGATCTGAGTTTGATTAACATTCCGATCAAGCTCCGCCAGCTGCCTGAAACGGTGGTTCACTGCCGACTTGCTCAGCGGCGGGTCAAACATCCGCCCCAGCTCTCTCAGTGAAGCTTCGGGATAACGGCGCCGCATTTCCGCCGCCGCCCGCAGGGCAGGAGAGAGGCTCTCCAGGCCGATACGCTGTTCCACCCGATCGATCAAGGCCAGCTGCTGTTGGGCCGACGTAATAACCTTTTCCAGGTTGGCTGTTTCGCAATTGACCAGGCGGTTGACCTGGCTGCGCATGCTCCGGATCACCCTGGCGCTTTCCAGCTGCAGGAGAGCGCTGTCTGCTTCTATGACCCGTAGAAAATCGGCGATTGCTTCTGAATTTTTCTGGTAGAGAAAAAAGCAGCCCCGGCGCCGCCTGATAGAGGCCTGGATGTTAAATATACCCAGGCAGCTGCGCAGTACGAGAGCCGCCTCCCGCGAACCGCAGTTGATCTCAAGATGATAACCTGAACCGGCAGGGGCGCTTAGCGACCCCCCGGCCAGAAAAGCCCCCCTGAGAAAAGTGCGCCGGCAGCAGCGCAGCGGGGGTACCCGGAGGGACACCCTGATCGGGTGATCCGGTTCCGGGCTATTGTTCAAACCAAGTTCCTGCAGCAAGGACATAATCTTCTTTCTTCCGGTCACCTGCACCAGGTAGCATTTTTTCCCCAGGCGCCGCTCCTGTTTCCTCAATACCGCTGCAGATCCGGCGCCGGCTGCCTTAAACAGGCTGAAGAGATGGCGGGCCAGGGCAATATGCTCCACCTCGATACTTAAAATGTACTCGCGGCCGCGTATGGTCAAATAGCCGCGCAAGAGCAGCAGTGCGGCCAGCTCGGCACGACCGCAGCAGGGCGCTCTCTGTTCATGGCGAACCAGTTCCAGTTTGACCTGCCGGGTAAATGACATGATCAAACCTCTCCTTTCGGCAATCCTCTTAACGCCGGTAAATTTTCTCAGGCATGAGTTCGGATCTAGACAAAAAGCGGCTCTCCCACGAATTCCAGCCCCGTTTCATCTCTGTCGAGATCTGTCCGATCAGCAAACGGGCCAGGGCCGGTCCGTGATGGCGGGAAATCATCCGGCGATCGATCAAAGGGTAGCTGATAATCCGGGGAACCAGCTCACGCAAATTTTGACAGTCAGGCTGCACCAGGTCAACCCCGCGATCTTTATAAGGTGCCAGCTCCACCGGCGAAATGGCCAGGTCGGAATTTACCACAACATAATCGATCAGATGCGGCACCATGTGCTCCTGCAGCTTCCGGACATGGTCGGTTGCGCTAAAACCGGCCGTTTCTCCCGGTTGGGTCATCACGTTGCAGATATAGTAAACCGGCGCCGGTGAACTCGACAGCGCTTCAACCATCCCCGGCACCAGCAAATTGGGAATTACACTGGTGAAGAGGCTGCCCGGTCCCAGGATGATGGCGTCGGCATCCGCGATTGCCCTTAAAACCTCGGGGAGCGGTTTTACCGCGGGTGGGACCAGGGCGATGCGCTTCAAGCAGCCCTGAAAATTGTTATGGACGGACTCGCCCAGGATCCTCTCGCCCTCATCATCCTCAGATTCAAGCTGAACCAGATCCAGCGTAACCGGGTAAACCTGGCCGCGGATGGCCAGAACCTGGCCCAAAAGCTTCACCGCCTCCTGGAAACCGAACATCTCGGTCATCGCGGCGATAAATAGATTTCCGAAATTGTGCCCGGCCAGGCCGGCGCCTCCGGCAAAACGATGCTCGAAGAGCTTCTCCATAAGTGGCTCGGTATCGGCCATCGCCAGGATGCAGGAGCGGATATCGCCGGGCGGGAGCATCCCCAGTTCATGGCGCAGCCGCCCGGAACTGCCCCCGTCGTCTGTGACCGTGACCACCGCTGTGAGGTTAGCGGTGTAGTTTTTCATCTCCCGTAAAAGGGTGGACAGGCCGGTGCCGCCGCCTATCGCAACCAGCCGCGGCCCGTCGGCAAGATAGCGGCTGGTAAAGATCTTTTCAATCAAGGATTGGCTGGGCTTGGAAAGCAGCGCTTCTCTCGCCGCCCGTACAGCGCGGTAGAGGCCGTAGATCATCGCCAGCAATCCGCCGCAAAGAAATAAGGCACAGTAAAGAGAGCTGCGCAGACCGCCGAAAAAAGGCAGCGCCTTGAGAAGCTGAAAGATATCGGGGCCGGTCAGCAGGAGAAAGCCCAGCAAGGCCGCCCCCAGGCCGCAGAAAGCCAGCAGGAGCCAGCGCTTGATTTTCAGGCCCGGATAAAGCCAGTAAAACATCCCGGCTATGAGAGTGCGCCGTTTGATCTCATTCACCTCTTATTTACTCCGTTTAAATACGGAGTTGCGGTTAAACCTTGTCGATATCCCTGTGCTCGATATGGATCCGGTAACGATTTGCCAGGATCCGCCCGAGCTCAGCGGCCAGGGCTACAGAGCGGTGCTTCCCCCCGGTGCACCCGAGGGCCACCACCAGCTGTGCTTTTCCTTCACGAATATAGTAGGGAATCGAAAACTCGAGGAGATCCTGAAGCTTCTGGATATACTTGTGCGTGACCATCCACCGCCAGAGGTAATCCTTGACCCGGGGGTCTTCCCCGGTTAAGGGACGCAGATGATCCACGTAATGCGGGTTCGGCAGAAAACGCACATCAAAAACCAGGTCGGCATCAAGCGGCAGCCCGTACTTGAACCCGAAGGATACCAGCAGGACCGGCATGCTTCTTTCCCGCTGTCCCGGTTCATAAATCTCGTAAATTTTCTCTTTCAGATCCCGCGGCGAAAGAGGGGAGGTATCGATGATCTTGTCTGCTTTGCCTCTCAGCTCGCTCAAGGCCAGCCTCTCCGCCTGGATCGCTTCGAGCAGCCCCACATTGGAGAGGGGATGGCGCCGCCTCGTCTCTTTAAAACGCCGCAGCAGCACCTCGTCGCTGGCCTCGAGAAAGAGAATCTCGTGGTTTATCTCGTTCTCCTCCAGCTCCTGTAGTGCCTCGAAGAGGTGATTAAAAAAGGCGCCCCCGCGCATATCACAAACCAGGGCCACCTTGCTGATTTTCCCCTCCGACTGGAGGCAGAGTTCGGCGAACTTGGGAATAAATGTGGGAGGCAAATTATCCACACAAAAGAAACCGAGGTCTTCTAAACAGTTGATCGCATTACTTTTACCGGCTCCTGAAAGTCCGGTAATCAGGACAATCTGGATTGCATCTTCCCGGACCATGGTCATTCACCCGTCTCTCTAGGGGTCATATGTAATTATATTACAGCCTTCTCCCTTAAATTGCCTGTCAAATGACGGTAAACGAAGAGGTAGAAGCTCCCCCCCCTCTCCCTAACCCTCTCCCCCCAGGGGAGAGGAGACATTTAGGGCCGGCAGAGAACGTATTCTTCGATTACCCTGGCGACCCCGTCTTCGGTGTTGGCGGCGGTGATCAGATCGGCGGCCGCCAGCACTTCCGGAAACGCATTGGCCACCGCCACCCCCAACCCGGCATACTGGATCATATCGAGATCATTATGGCTGTCACCGAAGGAGATGATCTCTTCACGGCGGATATCGAGCTCTTTGGCCAGCCTCCGCAGAGCCTGCCCTTTTGTGGCCCTCCGGTCGGTAAACTCGAGAAAAAAGGGATGCGGCTTGAGCATGGTGAATTTTCCCGGATAACCGGATTTCAGGACCGCTTTGACTTTTGTAAATTTTCCATCCCAGTTGAAGATGGTCATCTTTGTCGGGCTCCATCCATGACGCTCCAAAAACAGATCAAGCCGGCCGACTGCCTCGACAGCAACATCATACTTTTGACGGTAATAAAGTGAATAACGGTTTTCCCGGTTGATATATAAGCGCTCATCGATATAAGCGCAAATCTCTTCACCGTTTTCTTCAGCAACGGAGGCTACGGCAACGGCGAGATCGTTGGCCAGGGGTCGATGGTACAGCACCTCTCCGTTTTCGGTGGTCTTTATTAAAGCGCCCTGGTAATTGATCATTGGCCAGTCAGTATTCAGGGCGAGCTCTTTTACGTAGGGAATGCTGGTGCGGTACATCCGCCCGGTAGAGATGGTGATGATCAGGCCCCGTTTGACCGCCTCCCTGATGGCCTGCTTGTTGCGCGGCGATATTCTGGATCTGTCATCGAGGAGCGTATCATCGAGATCTATGGCCAGCAGCCGGTAACGCATGGAGACCTCCTTAATGTTACTGCACTCAATATATTATAACATAAGCCCGATCGCAGCGGCTTAGAACAACCGGGCGGAGCATGCCCCACCACTACAGCGGGAAAAAAATTATTTTCTCTAAACCTGAACAGGCGGTAAATTGCCTTTAACCACGGGCTGTCCCAAAAGGGTATTTTCTTTGTTATTACCACCCCCTCCCCGGCCCTCCCCCCTCCAGGGGGAGGGAGATCCCGGGAGATGACAGGTGTTAATAATAAGACACCTGGCTCCAAGTGGCCCGGTTTTGCCTCAATTCCACCCTCCCCTCCAGGAAAAGAAACAATCCTAGGGACCAGATTTCCCTCTCCCCTCGGGGGAGAGGGAAAGGGAGAGGGGGCAAATGGTGTAGCCGCCAAAGGCTTTTGGGACAGCCCCCTACACCACAAAAGGGAATTTCCTTCTAAGCCCGGTACAATTGCGTCCTGCGCAATCCCTTCCCACTTCTAACTTCTCACGTCCCACTTCTCACAAATGCAACTCCCGGTAGATTCGTTCGGCTAAAACGCGGCTGATGCCGGGGACGGCGGCCAGCTCCTCTTCGGAGGCGCGGTAGAGCTGCTCCAGGCTGCCGAAGTGCTTCAGCAGGGCGGTGCGGCGCTGCGGGCCGATCCCGGGGATCTCCTCCAGCCTGGAATGGGTGGCGCTTTGCCGCCGCAGGCGGCGGTGATAGTCCACGGCGAAGCGGTGCGCCTCGTCGCGAATCCGCTGCAGCAGCTGCAGCAGGGTGCTGCCGGCCGGCAGGATCACCGGTGTTTTTTCCCCTTCGAGAAAGATCCGGTCCGGGTTCTCCGCAAGCGCCAGCAAGGCCATCTCAGATACGCCCGCCTGCAGCAGGGCCTCCCGGGCCGCGTTGAGCTGCCCCTTGCCCCCGTCGATCAGCATCAGGTCCGGCCGGGGCCATCCCCGGCGCGCCGCCCGCCGCTGCAGCACCTCCTGCAGGGCGGCGTAATCGTCCCCCGGCGGAGTTTTCCGGAGGTGGAAGCGGCGGTAGCCGTCTTTGAAAGGGCGTCCCTGCTCGAATACCACCATTACCCCCACCGCTGCGCCGCCGCGCAGGTGGGAGATATCATATCCTTCAATACGGCGGGGCGCCTGCTCCAGCCCTACCAGCCTGGCCAGCTCTTCCAGGGGCAGGAGCTCCTGCCGCTCCGCCCGCTCCTGCTCATCCTGCAGCTTGAGCATCCCGTTGCGCAGGGCCAGCTCGACCAGCTTGCGGCGGGAGCCGCGCCGGGGTACCGTCAGGGCCACCTTTGCTCCCGCCAGCTCTCTCAACCACTCCTCGAGAGTCTCCCGGTCATCGGGTTGATCCGAGAGGATGATCTCTTTCGGAGGGCGCGCGCCGCGGCTGTAATATGATTTGATAAATGCTCCCAGCGCCTCGCCGTTCTCAACATCCACCGCGGCTCTACCGAGTGGAAAATGCTCGCGGCGGATCAGTTTTCCTTCCCTGATGATAAAAAGATGCACCGCCACCACATCACCGTGGCGCACCAGGGCGAGAACGTCCCGGTCCGCGGCCTTCCCCAGCAAGAGCACTTTCTGCTGCTGCGCGGCCACCCGGCGGATTGCCTGCAGCTGGTCCCGCAGCCGGGCCGCCTCTTCAAAGCGCTCGCTGCGCGCCGCCTGCTCCATCTTCTCCGCGAGCTGCCGTTCCAGGAATCCACGCCTCCCTTCGAGAAAGAAGACCACCTGCTCAACCAGGCGGCTGTACTCCTCCGGCGGGACCTCCGCCGCGCCGCGGCACGGCCCCAGGCAGCGTTTCATCTGGAAATTAAGGCAGGGCCGCTCCGCCGCAGGCTCCCCGGTAAGATGACGGCGGCAGCGGCGCAGGGGGAATATTTTTCCCAGCAGCCGCATGGTCTCATGCACCGAGCCGGCGTCGGTGTAAGGGCCGAAATAGAGAGCGCCGCTCTCCTCGGCCTCCCGCTGCTGTTTCACCCGGCGGCTTTTCCCCGGCCGGCGGCCCTCTTTCTGCGAAAGGCGCAGGTATTCCAGCCGCGGGTAAGGGCCCCCGGTCAAGCGAAGGCAGGGGTAATCTTTGTCATCTTTCAGGTCAACATTGTAGCGGGGCCGGTATTCTTTGATCAGGTTGCATTCGAGGATCAGCGCTTCCACTTCGGAATCGGTGACAATATAGTCGATCTCCCGCATCTGCCCCTGCAGCGCCCTTACCTTCGGCGGCACGGCGCCGTTTACAGCAAGGTAAGCGCGTACCCGCTGCCGCAGCGAGCGCGCTTTGCCGACATAGATAATTGCTCCCACGGCATCCTTGATCAGGTAAACACCGGGGGATTCGGGAAAATGGCGCACTTTTTCGGCAAGCTGCGACAGTATATCCATAAACGGACCCCTTCAACAATCATTTTCGGCCGCTCAAGCCCTGTGCATCGATGAAGCTTTTTCTGCCGGCTGCTTCAGAAATTGTCGCAGCCAGAGCCCGGTATATGAGCTGTCCGACGCGGCAACCTCTTCGGGCGTCCCCGCGGCGACAACCCGGCCGCCGCCCTCGCCGCCCTCGGGGCCCAGGTCGATCAGGTAATCGGCCCGCTTGAGCACGTCCATGTTATGCTCGATCACCACCACCGTGTTGCCTGAATCGACCAGCCGCTCCAGGATCAGCAGCAGCTTGCTGATATCGGCAAGGTGCAGTCCCGTGGTCGGCTCATCGAGAATGTAGAGAGTCCGCCCGTTGCTGCGCCTCGAGAGCTCGGTGGCCAGCTTCACCCGCTGGGCCTCCCCGCCGGAAAGAGTGGTTGCCGGCTGTCCCAGCCGGATATAGCCGAGCCCGACATCATCGATCAGCTGCAGCCGGCGCTGCAGCTTCGGGATGGCGCTGAAGAAATCGAGCGCTTCGGATACGGTCATGGCCAGGACATCGGCAATGTTTTTCCCCTTGTAGCGCACCTCCAGCGTTTCGCGGTTGTAACGCTTGCCCCGGCAAACTTCGCAGGGCACGTAGACGTCGGGCAGGAAATGCATCTCGATGCGCAGGATGCCGTCGCCCCGGCAGGCTTCGCAGCGGCCGCCCTTGACGTTGAAGCTGAAGCGGCCCGGGCGGTAACCGCGCCGCCGCGCTTCCGGAGTCTGGGCAAAAAGCTCGCGGATATCGCCGAACAGCCCCGTATAGGTGGCCGGGTTGGAGCGCGGGGTCCTCCCGATGGGGGACTGGTCCACCACGATGACCTTATCGAGATGCTCCACGCCCTCGATGGCGCGGTGAGCCCCGGCCGGCTCGCGGGAGCGGTGCAGGAGCCGCCCCAGCGCACGGGCGAGAATTTCATTGACCAAGGTGCTTTTGCCGGAACCGGAGACCCCCGAAACGCAGACAAAAAGGCCCAGGGGGATCTCCACGTCGATATCCTTGAGATTATGCTCCCGGGCTCCCCTGATCCGGAGGCTGCGCTCGCCCGGCAGGCGCCGCTCCGCCGGCACGGGGATGGATTGCCGCCCCGCAAGGTAGTCCCCGGTGATCGAGCCCGGGGTGGCGGTAATTTCGGGGAGCGTTCCCTGGGCTACAATTTCTCCCCCGTGAGCCCCCGCACCGGGGCCGATATCAACAATATGGTCGGCGGCGCGGATGGTCCCCTCGTCATGCTCCACCACGATCACGGTATTGCCCAGGTCGCGCAGCTTCTTCAGGGTCTCGAGCAGGCGGGCGTTATCCCGCAGGTGCAGCCCGATGCTCGGTTCATCAAGAATATAGATCACCCCGGTCAGGCCGGAACCGATCTGGGTGGCCAGGCGGATGCGCTGCGCCTCTCCGCCGGAAAGCGTCGCCGCGGCCCGGTCCAGGGTCAGGTAGCGCAGCCCCACATTGTTCAAAAATTGAAGTCTCTCCACGATCTCCTTCAACACCTGCCTGGCAATCTGCGCCTCGCGCGGCGTCAGCTCGAGCCGCTGAAAATAGGTCAGCGCATTGTCAACGGTGAAGGCGGATATTTCGGCAATATTGAGACCGTTCAGGAGAACGGCCAGGCTCGATTCTTTAAGGCGCAGCCCGCGGCAGGCGGGGCAGGGTTTTATCTCCATATAGCGGGCCAGCTCCTGGCGCACATCTTCCGATTCGGTGGAGCCGTAGCGCCGCTGCAGCAGGTTCAGGATGCCGGGAAAGGGCTTGCGGTAGTTCCGCACCCGGCCAAACATGTTCACGTAGCGAAAGGGCAGCGGTTCGGGCGAACCGTACAGGAGCAGCTCTTTCTCGGCCTCATCCAGCCCGGCGTAAGGCTTGTCAAGGTCGATCTGAAAGTGATGCGCCGCCGCCTCCAGGAACTGCCGGTAGTAGCCGGGATGGCCCGACCAGGGATGGATCGCCCCTTCGTTGATCGTAAGCTCCGGAAATGGGATCACCAGTTCCGCGGAGAATTCAGCCCGCACTCCCAGGCCGCTGCACTCGGGGCAGGCGCCGTAGGGGCTGTTAAAAGAGAAGGCGCGGGGGGTGAGCTCCTCGAAGCTGAAGCCGCACTCTGGGCAGGCGAAGCGCTCGCTGAAAATATGCTCGCCGCCCCCGACCTCCTGGACCAGGACCAGGCCTTCGCTGAGCTTAAGCGCCGTCTCCAGGGAGTCGGCCAGGCGGGATTCGATATCTTCGCGTACCACCAGGCGGTCGACAACCACTTCAATGGTGTGCTTTTTCTGCTTGTCCAGGAGAATCTCTTCTTCAAGCTCGCGCACCTCGCCGTCCACGCGAACGCGGACATATCCGCGGCGGCGCATCTCCTCGAAGAGCCGCGCGTATTCGCCCTTGCGGCCGCGCACCAGGGGCGCCAGCACCTGCAGCCGGGTTCCCCCGGGGAGCTCCATGACCTGGTCGACAATCTGCTGCACCGTCTGCCGGCTGATGGGGCGGCGGCAGTGGGGGCAGTGGGGCCGCCCGATGCGGGCAAAGAGCAGCCGCAGGTAGTCGTAGATCTCGGTTACGGTGCCCACGGTGGAACGCGGGTTGCGCGATGCGGTCTTCTGGTCAATGGATATGGCCGGCGAAAGCCCCTCGATCTGGTCCACATCGGGCTTCTCCATCTGACCCAGGAACTGGCGCGCATAGGCGGAGAGCGATTCGACATAGCGCCGCTGCCCCTCCGCATAGATGGTGTCAAAAGCCAGCGAAGACTTGCCCGATCCGCTCAGTCCGGTAAAAACGATGAGGCGGTTGCGGGGCAAGGTCAGGTTTATATTTTTCAGGTTATGCTCCCTGGCGCCGCGAATAATAATGGCTCCTTCGGTCAATGTCTTACCTCGTTTCTCTGCGTTTATCTCCCCGCCGGGCCGGCTTGAAACGCGGGGCGGCGCCCCGTTCCAGCTCGAAAATAAGATCGCGCAGCTCCGCGGCCTTCTCGAAAGCCAGCTCCCTTGATGCCTGCTGCATCTTCCGGCGCAGCTCTTTGATCAGCTCCCGGCGTTGTCCCGGATCAAGGGTGCCGGGATCTTCAGCCAGATATTTTTCTTCATCCTCGGCCGCAACAGTGGCTGCGATCAGGCCGCGCACCGGCTTGACGATCGTGCGCGGTGTAATCCCGTGTTCCCGGTTATAGGCCAGCTGCTTCTGGCGGCGCCGTTCCGTCTCGTCGATAGCCCGCCGCATTGACGGGGTGATCCCCTCGGCATACATGATCACGCGGCCGGCGCTGTTCCGGGCGGTCCGCCCGATCGTCTGGATGAGGGAGCGGTCGGAACGGAGAAAGCCTTCCTTGTCCGCATCGAGGATCGCCACCAGCGAGACCTCGGGCAGGTCGAGCCCCTCCCGGAGCAGGTTGATCCCGATGAGGACGTCAAATTCACCCAGGCGCAGCCCCCTGATGATGGACATCCGCTCCAGGGCATCGATATCCGAGTGCATGTAGCGCACCCGCAAGCCCATCTCGCGGTAGTAGTCGGTGAGATCCTCGGCCATCCGCTTGGTCATGGTTGTGACCAGGACCCTTTCCCCGGCTTCGGCGCGGATCCGGATCTCGCCGTAGAGGTCATCCACCTGTCCCGCTGCCGGGCGCACCTCCACCACCGGGTCCACCAGACCGGTCGGGCGGATGATCTGCTCCACCACGCTGCTGCTCTGTTCCAGCTCCCAGTGACCGGGGGTGGCTGAAACAAAGATCGCCTGGCCGATCAGGCTTTCAAACTCATCGAAGCGCAGCGGGCGGTTGTCCAGGGCCGAGGGAAGGCGGAAGCCGTGCTCGACCAGGGTGCTCTTTCTCGACAGATCACCGCGGTACATCCCGTTGATCTGGGGGATGGTGATATGGGATTCGTCGATTACCAGCAGGAAATCCTGCGGGTAATAGTCGAGCAGCGTCCAGGGCCGGCTGCCGGGAGGCCGCCCGTCGAGGTGGCGGGAATAGTTCTCGATCCCCGAGCAGAAGCCGATCTCGTGGATCATCTCCAGGTCAAAGCGGGTTCGCTGCTCGAGCCGCTGCGCTTCCAGGAGCTTCCCCGCCGCCTTGAATTCGGCCAGGCGCCGCTCCAGCTCCGCCTCTATGAAAGCGGCGGCTTTTTTAAGCTGTTCGGGCGCGGTGACATAGTGAGTCGCCGGAAAGATTGCCGCATGGCTGCGCTCACCGAGAACCCTCCCGGTAAGCAGGTCTACCTCGCGAAGCCGCTCGATCTCATCGCCGAAAAACTCCACGCGCAGCGCGGCTTCGGCAAATGAAGCGGGAACTATTTCAATGACATCGCCGCGTACGCGGAAGGTGCCGCGGTGCAGATCGATCTCGTTCCTTTCATAATGGATATCCACCAGGGCGGCGATGACCTCGTCGCGGCCCAGCCGCATTCCCGGACGGAGCGAGAGCACCTGCCGCCCGTATTCCTGCGGCGAACCGAGTCCGTAGATGCAGGAGACGCTGGCCACGATGATCACGTCGCGGCGCTCCAGCAGGGCGCTGGTGGCCGAGTGGCGCAGCTTGTCGATTTCATCGTTGATCGACGAGTCCTTCTCAATATAGGTGTCGCTCTGCGGCAGGTAAGCCTCGGGCTGGTAATAATCATAGTAGCTGATGAAATATTCCACCGCGTTTTCCGGAAAGAATTCCTTGAATTCGCTGCACAGCTGGGCCGCAAGGATCTTGTTCGGCGCAATTACCAGTGCCGGCCGCTGGAGCTCTTTGATCACGTTGGCGATGGTATAGGTCTTGCCGGAACCGGTCACCCCCAGAAGGGTCTGGTAAGGGAGGCCTTCCCGCAGGCCTCGCAGCAGGGCGTCGATCGCCTCCGGCTGGTCGCCGGAGGGGTTGAAATCGGCTTTGAGTTTAAAATTTCCCGTCATGAGCATCGAACTGTCTATCCCTCCTGCCGGCACAATTTATTATAGCACAGCGGGATCGCCTTGTTGAGCTTTCTTTTATGCCACGCGTGGCAATATTTAGAATTTACGGCAGATCATTCTGTCTAGAGATTGTTGCCTCTTGAGGACCGGTTTATACCCGCTTCAGGGCCGGGAGGATCAGCATCACCAGGCCGATGCCGATAAAGAGAATTGCGGTGGCTCCTTTCAGCAGCCGGGGAGGCACCCGCGAGACAAAACGACCTCCCAAAAAGACGGCCAGGGCATGGTTTATAAACATCGCCGCCATCGCCCCGGCGAATACGGCTGCCGGGCGGCCGAAGTGAGCACTCAGGAGCAGCGCCGCCATCTGGGTTTTGTCACCGAGTTCAGCCAGAAAGACCAGCGCGGCGGTCTGGTAAAAGCCGGAGCGCCCGGTAGGGGGCCCGGTTTCCGGCCCACGGCGGAGCAGCGTAAACAGACCCATGATTATGAAGAAGATACCCGAAGCGACCGTGATCACCGCCGGGGAAATAGAGGCGGCCACCAGCCCGCCGGCTCCCACGGCCAGGCCCATCACCAGGGCCATCCCGGCCATGGCCCCGCCGAGGACCTGCAGCGGCGGGTAGCGGCCGGCCATCGAAAGAGAGACCAGCTGGGTTTTATCACCGAATTCGGCAACAAAGATACTGATAAAGGCAGCCGTAGCAGCAGCGATCAAGTTTAACTCTCCTTTTTACCGGTTGTCGTGGACCAAAAACCTCAAGAG
>CAZPET010000003.1:22197-24271 GCA_964585625.1 uncultured Syntrophomonadaceae bacterium | reverse complement strand
GTAATCCGCAGGAACCACTGCTCCCGTTCCTGGTGCTCCACTTCGGTCTCACAGCGCCAGCAGAGCCCGGCTTCCACCTGCTCGTTGGCCAGCACGGTCTGGCATTGCGGGCACCAGTTCACGGCAGCACGCTTTTTGTAAGCCAGCCCGCGTCGGTACATCAGCAGGAAAAGCCACTGTGTCCAGCGGTAGTAATCGGGAGAACTTGTATTGATCTCCTTTTCCCAGTCATAACTGACGCCCAACCGCTGCTGCTGCAGCTTCATCTGCGCGACATTCCGCTCCGTCCACCGTTCCGGGCTGACGCGGTTTTCAATGGCCGCGTTCTCCGCGGGCAGGCCGAATGCGTCCCAGCCCATGGGATGGATCACGTTGTAGCCGCGCATCCGTAAAAAGCGGGCGAGAACATCTCCAATCGAATAAACCCGCATATGGCCCATGTGCAGCTTCCCGGAAGGGTAGGGAAACATCTCCAGGACATAGTATTTCGGCCGGGAAGGATCTACCGGGGCCCGGTAAAATTGCTCTTCCTCCCAGAACCGCTGCCATTTGGGCTCAATAGTTTGGGGTTCATAACCCTTCATCTCTTTATTTAACCCCCCAGCTGTAAATTGATCGGCGGTAAACAGGTAGAAAAAAACCCGCCCGGCAAGGGGCGGGTTTTCCCGCGGTACCACCCTTTTTGGCAAACAATATGGTGGAGCTGGCGGGAGTCGAACCCGCGGCCTCTTCCATGCCAAGGAAGCGCGCTCCCACCTGCGCTACAGCCCCAAGAATTGCTGCCCTCTTCATGCCTTAACGCCGGCCGGCGGCGGCGGTTACTTATTCTTTCACCGCTGCTTCTCCGGGGCGAGTTCAGCAGCCGCCGACCTGCCGGCTTGCACCGTCCGCCGGCTCTCTAAAGGTGCCGCGTCGCTGCCTGATACTCCCCTTCATCGAATATTTACCTGATTCAAATGTCTATCGAACCTGCTGAATACATGATTGATTATACGTTCCACAGCGCCCCTTGTCAAGTAACGGTTTAGCCATGTGATCGGCCTGTTATTTCTCGTTAATAGCGGCTGTTAATGCAAGACGAGTAGTCTCACCTGAAAAGAGATCAATCAGCAACAGGGTATCGTCCAAAGAGGCGCCCAGCCCGGCCAGCAGCTTTACAGCTTCAGCAGCCTGCCAGGCTGCCACAACCGCGGGGGTAAAAGAGGGATTGCCGAAATTGGTTTCCACTCCCCGGTCGGGTATTTGAGCAGTTTTTCGGCCGTAGATCGCGGCTAAAAGGGGGCGCCCCGGGCGAATTACCGCCACCTGACCCATAAATCCGGCAATAGCGCCGTGTACCAGGGGTATCTTCAACTTTTGGCAGGCCTCTTCAAGAGAAAACCGTGTCTGAAGGTTGTCAAGGCAGTCAAGAACGAGATCGCTACCCTGCAGCAGCCGGGGTAAATTACCGGAATCGCCGCGGCAACGGTGAGCGGTTACCTCCACGGCGCCGTTGATCCCCTCCACCCTATGTGCTGCTGCAGCAGCCTTGTTCAATCTAAGCCCGCCCTCAAGCGCATAAAGCTGTCGGTTAAGGTTGGTAGTGTCAAAGCTGTCGCTGTCGATCACGGTAAGCCGGCCCACTCCGCAGCGGGCCAGCAGCTCAACAGCGAAGCCGCCCAATCCGCCGGCGCCTACTATACCGGCCCGCGCCCGGAGCAGCTTGATCTGACCCGCGATGCCGATTGTCCCCAGGTTGCGCTGGTACCTGTCGGGGATTACACCGGCCTCCAGGGCGGCGATCTCCAGTTCACGGCGGGTCAGGCCGAGACGGCCGGCCAGAGAGACGGTATCCTCCAATGAAAGGCAGCGGTAGCTTTCACCGGCGGGGTTAACTCCACGGCGGGAAGCCTCCAGTAATATTTCCACTACTTTCTGTGAAGTCATAATGTATCCTCCAAAACGGACAGGCTGGCACCTTGGAATTCACACCTAAATGAGACTGCTACTTCAGGTATTAGATCCTTCGGGCTTCGCCCTCAGGATGACAGGGGCAGGGCGCTTCGCGGCGTTCCCATGTCCCATCTTCAAAGTG
>CAZPET010000003.1:19149-22097 GCA_964585625.1 uncultured Syntrophomonadaceae bacterium | reverse complement strand
CAGGATGACAGGGGCAGGGCGCTTCGCGGCGTTCCCATGTCCCATCTTCAAAGTGGGACAAACAGGAACGTCCCCGGTGTCCCACTTTGTCCCATGCTAGATGTTAATTAGGGGAGCCCTGCTCCAGAGCCGTTCCAGCCTGTAAAATTCTCTCGCTTCGGGCTGAAAAAGATGGACTACCAGGCCGCCGTAGTCGAGCACGACCCACCATCCTTCCCGGTAGCCTTCCATCCGCAGCAGGGGGCGGCCCTGTTCTTTGATCTTTTCAAGCAGGTAATCGCAGATCGTCTGGACCTGGATCCGTGTTGCGCCGGTAGCGATCAAGAAGTAGTCGGCGACGATGGAAATCTTGCCTACTTCCAGCAAGGTGAGTTCTTGCGCTTTTTTCTCCGCAGCCAGTTCAGCCGCCCACAAAGCCAGCTTTCGGGAGCCGCTTGCCGGTTCCGACAAGCAGTTCACCTCCTTAAAAGAGCTAAGGATTATCTTGATATTCTATGTAGCTGCTGCCGATAATTACGGTTACATCAACCTCTGCCTCAGGGTTATACCGGTGCAGCATCGACGAGCCCGGGATATAGAGGGCCACCGCCCTGGCCTTGTCGACAATCTCGCCCAGAGCGATCACCTGCGACTCCGTGTAGTCAAAATGATCGGCGTTTCCTTTTTTGACTACCTGGAAACCTTCCTGCTGAAGCAGAGTGGCAACTTCCGAGGCCAGGCCGTCGACACCGCTGCCGTTCAGCACCTCCACTTTAACTTCGGAGGGGATCACCAGGTAGCCCTCATTGACCAGTCGCACTATATCCTCGAGCGATTCCTGATCGGGCGCCCAGTAGAGGCAGCCGTCGATGACCTCTTCTTTCCCCGGCAGGATCAGCGGCTTCATCGCAGCAAACTCGTACCCGCTCAATTGATCGCGCAAGTCCGTTAGTTCGCGCCAGGAAAGATCGGTTTCCAGAAACGGTGAGAGTATTTTGACCATCTTCGGCCAGTGCCATATTTTCTTCCGTTCCATCTTCTTCCACAGCTGTGCCAGGACCTGCTGCTGCCTGTTCAGCTGCTCCCAGGGCGGTTCGCGGTAATCCGCTGTTAAAAAGTAGCGATAGAGTTCAAATCCATTCAGACACTCCTTCTCCCGGGGCAGCAAAGAGCCGCCCGCCTCTCCGCCCGGAAAAGCGCTGCTTTCCACGCCGCCCAGGTAATCTCCCAGGCCGGCTATCCCCTGGTAATTAAAAGCTGCGTAATGATGTACCGGTATGCCGGTAAGATTCTGCACCAGTTCGATATAATCAGGGCGATCAAGGCGGCGGTAAACCTGGCCGAGAGGCTCGGGACCGCGCTCCTCAGTTTCTACCAGGGTATTTCCGGGAATATAGAGCAGGCTGATAGCCTGATTGAGGGTATCATGATGAATTAAAAGCAGCCTTTCCACGTAAGGGTTTGCGCCCCAGTAATCAATCCCGCAGAGAAGGTAAACCCGCTCATCGCCGCCCTTCTGTAAACGCAGACCCTGGGCCCAATCGGCATCGTTATGAAAAGAATGAAAGATTGTGATGAGGTTGACTGAGAAAACTACCGCCAGGATAAGCAGCATCAGCGCAATCAGGAAAAATAGCATTTTGCGCTTTCGTTTCGATGTCTTTTTCGGCTTCTGCAGCAGGTAAGACCTGCTGTAGCGCATCTTTTAGCCTCCGTTCTCTCTTAAGCTGGCCAGTAAACTGTTGCGAAACTGAACTGAACGGGGATGGAGCAGCATGCCCCTCCTGATTACCGACTGGATCGTCTGATCCACTGCAGCCAACAGAGCAGGTTCGAGACCTGTAAAAGCAATCTCCCTCAGCTTCTCCACCCCGTCAAAATCCCGCCCCGGCTCAACTAAATCAGCCAGATAGAGAACCTTCTCCAGCAACGTCATCTTTTCCCGCCCGGTGGTATGATAGGCCACCGCCTTGATCACCGCCGGGTCGGTCAATCCCAGCTCAAACTGCAAAAGGGCGGCCCCCACCGGGGCGTGCAGCAACCGCTTTTCCGCCAGGGTGATCCGGTCCAGGCGTAAACCGAGCAGGTCTGCTTTCCGACACAGCTCTTCCCGGTTGTAAGCCTTTCCGTAGTCGTGGATCAATCCGGCCAGGTAGGCCCGGTGCCTGTCCACCCGGTAGCGGGCGGCAAGAGCAGCGGCTGTTTCAGCCACCCCCACGGAATGCCGGTAGAGCCTTTTGCCGAGGTGCTCTTCGATTAATTTCCGATTCGGTTCTCTTTCCATGCATTATTTCCTGCGCCTGCAATGCAGGTGCTGAATCTGGCCGGATTTAACTGTCCGGAAAATTGCGTCATTTAAAAACGTTTTCTTTACAGATAAAGCTCAAGAATCCTCCCGTGGTTTCGCCTCGTTCACCACAATTTTACGACCGTCGAGATCAGCACCGTTTGTTTTTTCCATGATCTCTTCCATTTCGTCTTCATTAACCTCGATAAACCCGTACCCCCTGGACCGGCCTGTCGACCTTTCGGTGATAATCCGGCAGCCCAGCACCTGGCCGTACTGGGCAAAAAATTCCTCCAGCTGGCTTTCCGTGGTGCTCCAGGGAATATTCCCCACATATAGCGTTTTTACCATCAAGCTGTCACCTCCAAGAGTATTATAACCTATTTCCACAGTTAACAAACTATTTTTTATAAAGACCGTGTTTTTTGATGTACTGCTCCACCGGTTCCGGGGTTAGATACTTGATCGTCTTTCCCAGGGCCGCCCGCTTGCGGATGAATGTCGATGATATTGCCAGGGCCGGTATCTCGAGCAGGTGAATTTTCGTGCGCAGCTCCGAAGAAAGCTTCCCCGTTATTTCACCGAGTTTATCCAGGGGATATTCGGGTCGCGAAACGGCGATAAATGTGCACAGCCTGATCAGGTCCGGGTAGTCTTTCCACGTGAGGATCTCCATGATGGC
>CAZPET010000003.1:0-19049 GCA_964585625.1 uncultured Syntrophomonadaceae bacterium | reverse complement strand
TGCACAGCCTGATCAGGTCCGGGTAGTCTTTCCACGTGAGGATCTCCATGATGGCGTCAGCCCCGGTGATAAAAAAAAGATTGGTACCGGGAGCGCCGCGGGTGGTAAAATAACGGAGCGTATCGATGGTGTAGGTAGGTTCTTCTTTATCCACCTCCACCCGGGAAACGATAAACGAAGGGTTGGACATCACCGCAAGAGTGGTCATCAGGTAACGGTGCTCTGCCGGCGACACCTGCTCTTTCTCCTTATGCGGCGGCAGACCGGCCGGAATAAAGATTACATAGTCCAGGGCAAACTGCTGCCTCGCTTCTTCGGCTGTAACCAGGTGCCCGATATGTATCGGGTCAAAAGTGCCGCCCATGAGACCGATGTTAAGCGGGCCGGGTTTATGGTTGGGTGGTAACGGCAAAGGCACAAGCTCCTCTACATATTTCATGTATCATAGTAAAATTCTTCTTCGCCGATGCAGACCGTATCTCCTGCTTTGGCGCCCATTCTTTTTAGTTCGGCTTCCAATCCGCAGCGCCGGCAGTAGCGCTGGAACCGCTGCAGCGATTCTTCATTTTCAAAATCAGTTCGTGCCGCCACTCTTTCTATGCGGACGCCGCGAACCCGGTAATGATCGCCGTTCTTCTCGATGACAAAAGCGCTCTCCTGCTCCGGAGACGCCGGCCCGGTGATCGTTTCCTCAACCCCGGCCGCGGCCAGCGGTAACGCCGCGAGACGCTTGACTTCTGCGGCAAGCCGGTGCACGAGCTCCTTTACAGCAGCGCCGGTTGCTGCGGAAATGGCGAATACCTCTGGCGGCGCCCCCTCTTCATTTTCAACAACATGCCGTAACCGGGCCAGGTTCTCTTCCGTCCCGGGCAGATCGATCTTGTTGCCGGCAATAATGCGGGGATAACCGGCCAGCCGCTCGCTGTAAAGCTCAAGCTCCCTGGTCAGCTGAGTATAGGCCTCGACAGGTTCGGGCTGGGCCCCGGGAGCCAGATCAATTACCAGCAAAAGCAGCAGGTTGCGCTCGACATGCCTCAAGAAGCGGTGGCCCAGACCTGCGCCGCGATGCGCCCCGGCAATCAGTCCGGGCAGGTCGGCAACGACAAAGCTCTCCCCGTCCCCTGTTTCCACGATGCCGAGCTGCGGAGCAAGGGTGGTAAAGGGATAATCGGCCACCTTCGGACGGGCGGAGGAGATGCGCGCCAGCAACGTTGATTTGCCTGCGTTCGGAAAACCGACCAGACCGACCTGGGCAAGCAGCTTCAACTCAAGATAAATCTTACACTCCTCACCCGGCAGCCCTTTCTCGGCATGGCGGGGCGCCTGATGCCGCGAGGTGGTAAAACGGCTGTTTCCGCGGCCGCCCGCTCCTCCCGCAGCCACCTTTACTTTCTGCTCCGGGAGGGTCAGATCGGCCAGCAAACGGCCCTGCTCGTCGCGGACGAGAGTGCCCGGGGGAACCGGGATCAGCAGGTCGGCGCCGCGCCGGCCGTGCCGGTTATTTGTTCCCCCGTTTGCTCCGTTGGAGGCCCGCTGGCGGCGCCGGTAGCGCAGGTCGAGAAAGCTCTGTTTTGAGGGATCGGCAACCAGGAAGACGCTCCCCCCGTCACCGCCGTCACCGCCGTCGGGACCACCCCTGGGGATATATTTTTCGCGGCGGAAAGAGACCGCACCGCTGCCCCCTCTGCCGCCGCTGACTTCAAGCCAGATTTCGTCAACGAAAATAGTCACGGACCCCCTACATTTAGTCTCCAGCCTTTAATTCTTTGAAAAAAAGAAACCCCGGGGAGCCCCCCGGGGTTGTTTAAACGACCGCTTCGCTTTCCAGCGGATAAACGCTGACCTGTTTTTTGGCACGGTGGTCGTATTCATAGACAACTTTACCGTCGGCCATGGCAAAAAGGGTGTCATCTTTGCCCTTGCCGACATTGATACCGGGATGAATACGGCTTCCCCGCTGGCGGATCAGGATACTGCCCGCCTTGACCACCTGGCCGCCGTAACGTTTTACACCGAGACGCTTGGCGTTGCTGTCGCGGCCGTTGCGTGAACTGCCCCCACCTTTTTTATGGGCCATTTCAACACCTCCCCGACTGATTCCGAATATTACAGAAGATCATTAATTTGCCGCAATCTCGATCTGTTTGACCAGGACCTCCGTAAAAGGCTGCCGGTGGCCCTGCTTGCGACGGTAATTTTTCTTCGCCTTATACTTGAAGACAACAATCTTGCGTCCGCGCCCCTGAACCGTTACCTTGCCCTTTACCCGGCAGCCGTCGAGGTAAGGGCGGCCAATTTTTGTTTCTGTGCCGTCGCTGTAAAGCAAAACACGGTCAAAAACAATTTCTTCTCCCTTTTCTCCGGGCAGCTTCTCTACACGCACCGCCTTGCCTTCCTCCACGCGGTATTGTTTGCCGCCGGTCTCGATAATAGCGTACATCTATAGACCCCTTCCTTTAGGGACTCGCCGAAGCAGGCAGCCGGCAAAATTTTCGAGTGAACCGGCTTTATCAGCCCTCTTCGAGCGGTTGTGAGAATCTACCGCCGATTTTAGCACGCGCCGCGACCTTTGTCAAACCGAACTTTTTGATGTTGCAGCGGATTTTGCAAATGGCCGCCTGCGCTTTTTCTTGCCTGCAGCGACGGGGACAGCCCGGGCAAAAGTCCGGCAAACCTCGGTAATCTCGGCCCGCACCACCTGGCCGACCTGCTCTCCCGCTCCGGCCACGTTGATCACATAACCGTGCAGCCGGGCAATACCGTTCCCGGGAGCGCTGCTATGAGGTTCTTCGATAAAGAGCTCCATCACATCGCCCGGCGAAACAGGAAAGGCCAGCTTTTCTATATCTTTCAAACTCCCCGCTGCAATGATGCGGTACTGCTCGATATGCATATCTTCGGCGCCGCGGATGAAGATATGCTTGCCCAGCTCCTCTTCCATCTTTTTCAGGTTCCCGCCGCCGGTCCCGATAATGATCGAGGCAACTTCGTGATGCATCTCCACCAGGACTGCTTCCCGCGGCGATTTCTGCAGCATTTTTTTCAACTCCCGTTCGATGCGGGTGGAGGCGGCCAGCGGCGTAAATACCCGCCCGCTCCCGTTACAGTAGGGGCAGTGCTGCTGCAGAACCTCGGCCAGATCCTGGCGCACTTTCTTGCGCGTCATCTCCACCAGGCCGAGGCTGGTCAACCCCAGAACATAAGTTTTGGTGCGGTCCTGTTTGATGGATTCGTTGAGCTTGCTTAAAACTTTTTGACGGTGCTCTTCAATGGTCATGTCGATAAAATCCACGATGATAATACCGCCGATATCGCGTAAACGGATCTGGCGGGCGATCTCCTCCGCCGCTTCAAGGTTGGTTTTCAAAATTGTATCGGCGAGGTTGCGCCGCCCGATATAGCGCCCCGTGTTTACATCGATCACGGTCAAAGCCTCGGTTTCATCAAATACCAGGTAGCCGCCGCTTTTCAGCCAGACCTGACCCTGGAGAGCCTTTTCCAGTTCTTTTTCCACGCCAAAGCGCTCAAAAATTGGTTCGGTACGGTCGTAGCAGCAGACCTTCTTTTTCAATTGCGGCGAAAAGCAGTCCAGGATTTCGCATACTTTTTCGTATTCGTGTTCATTATCGATCAGGAAAGTGTTAAAGTCCTCCACAAAGAGATCGCGGGCAATGCGGCAGGTTAATGCGAGATCCTGGTATAGAATGGCGGGCGCCGTCTTTTGTTGAAAGCGGGCCAAAACGCGGTGCCACAGCTGCATTAAAAACTGCAAATCCTGTGCGAGAGATTGCTCGTCCGCCCCCTCGGCCACCGTGCGCACAATCAGGCCCATCTCCGGGGGACGTATCTGCCCGGCTTCGCGCCGCAGCCTCTCTTTTTCAGTCTGACTCTCAATGCGCCTGGAGACCCCGATATAATCGGCACCGGGCACCAGAACGAGGTAGCGCCCCGGGAGAGTGATCTGGCCGGTTACCCTGGCACCCTTGCTCCCGAAAGGCTCTTTCACCACCTGGACAATGATCTCCTCGCCAACTTTGAGCAGCTTCTCGATAGCCGAGCGGGACGGGGGAGGTTTTTCATCGTTGTGGATATCCGTATAGACATCATCGACATAGAGAAAGGCGTTTTTTTCCAGACCGATATCAACAAATGCCGCCTGCATCCCCGGGAGAACGTTGGCGACAATCCCCTTGTAAAGATTGCCGATAATTCGATGCTCCAGCGGCCGTTCGATATAAAGCTCCACCAGCTTGCCGTTCTCGAGAATGGCCACCCGCGTGGCCCGGTTGTTACAATTAACAATAATCTTTTTATCCATCTGCCATTTCACCTCCTTCAGGAAAGGGATCGATCAGGACTTCTTTGTAAATATAAAGGCCCTGGCGGTGCAACCTCCAGCGCTGCTCTCCCGCGTAGTCGTCCCCCAGCGGCAGCTGTTCCAGAAACCGTGACGGTGAAACGCCACCCTTGCTGCCGACCTGCAGCAACAGGCGAAGCGCCGGACCGTGCTCACCGGGCGGCAACATTTCAGCCGAAAAAATAAAGGGACGTATATTCTGACTGGTGATCTTACCGCTTTTACCGAAACGGCGGATCAAGATTGCCGGCTGCGCGAGAAGTTTATCCAAAGATTCCTGCACTGCCTCCGCCGTGGGAGCGGAACGTTTGCTCCTCCAGAACGCGCGGTAAAGGGCCGCATTAACCACCGCCGCCAGAGGGGGTTCATTCACCGCCACGGTGACAGCGCCGGTCAGGGTAAGCCCCCTGGGCAGCTGTTCGCCGAGGCGGCGGCAAAAAGAATCGGCGGAAACCGGTTCTACCAGGAATATTTCACCGTACTCCTTCGAAGCGGTGACCCCGACCGGCAGGGGCGCGGCCAGGCTTAACCTGGGCCGCGGACTGTAGCCGAGGGTATAAGCCAGCGGCAGCCCGGCGCGGCGCATGGCCCGCTGGAAGAGGCGCAGCATGTCGAGATGCGAAAGATAGCGCAGCTCTTTACCACAGGCATAGCGAAAACGAATCCGGTTCATATTATACCTCCAAGGAAAGGTTGTCCTGCCGGGCGCGGCGATGCTCCCTGAGCAAAATCTCTTTGCCGATGCCGCTATCAAGGTGATCCCAGGGCAGCGGCGAGGCCTCATCGAAGCGCCGGTAAGCATAGTCTTCCGGGTTTATGCCCAATTCATCAAAAGTATCCAGCCACCTCTGCAACGAGAAGTGTTCCGACCATCCGTCAAAGCGGCAGCCTCTCTGCCAGGCCCTCTCCAGGAGCGGCGCCAGGCGGCGATCGCCGCGGGCAAATACCGCTTCAAGAAAGCTGCTCCCGGCATCATGCCAGCCCAGATTAACCCCCCGCATCCGGCGAAACAGATCCTGAAGCAGATGCTGGCGGCGCCTGACTTCGGCCATGATAAGCTGCGGTTCCCACTGGAAAGGAGTGTGCGCTTTCGGCACAAAGGTAGACACACTCACCGCGAGGCGAATCCGCCGGCCCTGACTGCTTTTAATCCGCTGCAGGAGCTCTTCGCAAAGAGAGGCGATTCCCCTGACATCTTCATCTTCTTCCGAGGGCAGGCCGATCATAAAATAAAGTTTGAACGACTGCCAGCCGGCGACCACGGCATCGCCGACCGCCGAGAAAAGATCATCCTCGCTGATATTCTTTCCGATCACCCGGCGCAGCCGCTCCGTACCCGCCTCCGGAGCAAAGGTCAGGCTGCCGCGCCGTCCCTGGTGAAACTGCCTGGCCAGCTCCACCGAAAAGGAGTCCAGTCGCAGCGAAGGGAGAGTAAACCTGACATTTTCAGCGGAATGCTCCGCATTGAGCCCGCCAATCAGGGCATCAATTCCCGGGTAATCGCAGCTGCTCAGCGAAGCCAGGGACAGCTCCTCGTATCCGGTGGTCCGCAGCATTTCCCGGGCAATTTCCCTCAGCCTTTCGAGGCTGCGCCGGCGCACCGGCCGGTAAATAATGCCGGCCTGGCAAAAGCGGCAGCCCCGGCTGCACCCCCGGAAAAGTTCAACCATACCCCGGTCATGGACCGCCTCGATATTGGGGACCACCGGAGCAAGCGGATGGGGGGCACTCTCCAGGTCCCGGAGAATTCTCTTCCGGATTGTCCCGGGGGCAGCCCCATTGAGCCGTTCGATCCCCTGAAAAGCATCGCCGGCTCCGTAAGCCGGCCGGTAAAATCCCGGAATATAGACTCCCTCAACCGCGGCCAGGTTGGCCAAAATATCATCTCTCCCGGCCCCCTCGCGGGAGAGGGTTATCCAGCGTTCGAGAATTTCCGGCAGAGCTTCTTCACCGTCACCCAGCAGGAAGAGATCAAAAAAGGGAGCCAGCGGCTCGGGGTTGAATGCACAGGGGCCCCCGCCGATGATCAGCGGCTCTTCCCTGCCGCGCTCTTTGCTGTGAAGGGGGATCCCCGCCAGATCAAGCATATTCAGGACATTGCTGTAGCTGAGCTCATACTGCAGCGAGAAGCCTAAGAAATCAAACTCTCGCACCGGGCGCGTACTTTCGAGGGCAAAGAGAGGTAAACCGTCTCTGCGCATCAGCGCCTCCATATCGGCGGCGGGAGCAAAAACACGTTCCAGAAGCATCTGAGGATGCCGGTTGATGATTTCGTAGAGTATCTTCAGCCCCAGGTTGGACATGCCCACTTCATAGATATCGGGGAAAGCAAGCGCCATACGCACTGCAGCGGAAGAATGATCTTTTTTTACAGCGTTCCATTCATTGCCTAGATAGCGGGCCGGTTTTTGGACTAAAGGGAGAAGAGTCTCCAGCTGATTTTCTAAAAACAATAGTTAGGCCTCCGTGTAGCCAAACCCTTTTTGCAAATATACTCAGGCATACTCTTATATTATAATATTTTTTTAATTGGAATATCAAGTCCCTTTTGCATGGCGGCCCGGATCAGCGAGGCTTCGGTAAGCTCGGCATGGCAGTGTTGAGTGCGATCCATTACCCTGATGAAGTGGTAACGCTGCGGTAAGAAGAGGCGGAAAACATCGATCAGCCTGGTCTCTTCAAGGACGATCAGCTGGGCTCCCCGAAGGGCGCCGTGTTTGAAAAGCTGGTGCTCTTTAGCCCCGAGAGAGCGGAGAAAGGTGTAGACAGCCTGTTGCTTCTCTTTCGTTGCCGCAATAAATAGAAATACGGCTACCACAAGCAAGGAAAGGTTGAAATAATTGTGAAGGAATCCGGCCAGACCGGCGGTAAAAAGCAGCACGGCCAGGATCTGCCCCAGCAGCGCCGCCTGCTCCGTGGCGGCGCGGAAACCGCGGTGCGGTGTCAGGTAGGCGCGCAGGATCCTCCCGCCGTCAAGAGGAAGCGCCGGCAGCAGATTGAACGCGGCCAGTGTCAGGTTGGCCTGGATGAAAAAAAGAAGCAGATTCTCCCCATGGTCAATACGGGCATAGAGGATAATTCCCAGCCCGGCCAGGGCCAGGTTGGCGGCAGGGCCGGCCCAGGCGAGGCGCCGCTCGACATATGGCTCCAGTTCAAGCTGTTCATCGATTTTGGCGATACCGCCGAAGGGATAGAGCTCGATCTCGGCGATATGAAGGCCCAGCCTCCGCCCGATAAAGCCGTGGGCGAACTCGTGCCACAGGACAATCAGGCAGATCAAGGCGAACTCCAATCCTGATCCAATTATAAAGCAGAAAAGGGCCAGGCATAAAAAAAGGGGATGAAGTCGAATGCGAATCCCGAAAAGTGAACCCAGCGGCAAGTGCAACCACCCCAGATCCTTCGCTTCGCTCAGGATGACAAACAGGTACGTCCCCGGTGTCCCCAGGATGACAAACAGGTACGTCCCCGGTGTCCCGTCCCGGCGTCTCAGAGTGCAGCGTCGCTTGTAAACCGGGCGATCCAGTCGTCCGGCGGGGCCACCGGGCGTCCGTCACAGCGCAGCTCGAAATGAAGGTGGGGCAGTTCGTAGAGCCGCGGCGGACCCAGCTTCCCCAGCAGCGTCCCGGGCTCGACAGTTTCCCCCTCCTTGACCTCGACCACGGCCAATCCCCGGTAAATCATGATCCACCCGGACCCGGCGCCGATCGCAACAGTATAAAGATCTTTACCGGCAACAATCTCAACCTGCTCCACCCGGCCGGCCAGGAGGGCTCTCACGGCGGCACCTTCCGGGGCCGTCAGATCAATCCCGTAGTGCATCTGATCTTGGCCGGCAGCAGAATCCGTGCGCAGGCCAAAACCGCTCTCGAGGCGTCCGGCGAGAGGAAGGGAGATTCCGCCCGGTTCTTTCGAGGGCAACTCCACGTTGTCCCAGATCAGGCGAAAGGCGGGCACCACTTTCTCGGAAAAAGAGTCCATTTTGATATCCCATTCCACGACAAAGCGCAGCGCCTGCAGCAGCGGCGCACCCCAGCTGTAGCCGCCCCATATTAACAGGGCAGCGGTAAATACAATTACCACGGCGACGGTGATCTTCACCAGGAGATAGCGGTGCATCGATCTCCAGACAGCTGCCAGGAAAAACACTTTGGGAGCCGCCGTGGAATCGTCCAGCGAAAAATCGCTTTTTTCATGCCAGCTGTTTTTTTCGGCCATACGCTGCTGCAACCTTGCCCGCAGTGTTGATACCGGGGCACTTCTGTGCCGGTAGCTCATCGCGCCCCCTCTTTCCTCAAGATAATAGAAAGCCGGTCCCACTTTATCTATATTAGAATAGAAGGTGGATTATGATTTACGGATCGCCATTAAAACTGGATTTTGTGGCGGCGCATGGCCACGTTGAGGACAAGGCCGATAGATGTTAAATTCACCAGGAGAGCGTTGTTGCCGTAGCTCATAAAGGGGAGGGGGATGCCTGTCACCGGCATGACGCTGATGGTCATCCCGATATTGACCAGCACCTGGAAGAAAAACATTACCGCCACCCCGCAGCAGAGAAGGGCTCCGAACTGGTCCTTGGCCTGGGTAGCGATCCAGAGGATGCGGTAAATTAAGAAGAGGTAGAGCAGGAGCAGCGCCACCGCCCCGACATAACCCATCTCCTCGCCAAAGACGGCGAAGATCATATCGGTGTAATGGTCCGGCAGAAATCCAAGGCGGACCTGGGTGCTGTTGAAAATACCCTTGCCGAAGGGACCGCCCGAGCCGATCCCGATCATCGATTGCAGCAGCTGCCATCCCTGGACGGTCGGATCCAGCTCCGGGTTGATAAACACCAGGAGACGGCTTTTCTGGTAGGGTTTCAGCAGGTAAAACCAAAACAGCGGCGCCGCCGCCAGCCCGCTCCCGATTAGCAGGGCCAGGTGACGGCCCTGCGCCCCGCCCACGTAAAGCATCCCCAAAAGGACCGTTAGGAAAACAAGGGAGGTGCCGAGGTCCGGCTGTAAAAAGATCAGCGCCATCGGCAGGGCGGTCGCCGCCAGGGCCGGGAGGAGGTCCTGGAAGTAGGGCAGCTTGCCCTCTTTATCAGCCAGCAGCCGGGCCAGGGTGATGATGATGATCACCTTGGCAATTTCAGAGGGCTGCAGGTCAAAGAAACCGATCTGGATCCGGCGCATCGCTCCTTTTTCCACTTCCCCGATCACCAGAACCAGGATCAGCAGGAGCAGGTTGACAGCATAGAGATAACCTGTCCAGTTGCTGAAATTAACGTAGTCGATAAAACATACCAGCAGCATCAGGGCGGTTCCCACCCCCATGAAAAGAAGCTGCCTTTTTACAAAATAAAACGGATCGGGAAGCCCCTCCATACCGCGCGTGGCGCTGTACAACGTAAGCGTGCCGATCGCGCAAAGAACGATCACTGCCAGCAAAAGGTAAAAGTCAAAATTTCTAATCAGCCGTCGATTGATCATCAGTCTCGCTGACTCCTTCAATTTTCCCGGTAAAATAATATTCCATAATTTCAGCGGCAACAGGGACGGCGCCGGTGGCGCCGATACCGCCGTGTTCGATGATTACCGCCATGGCAATTTGCGGATTTTCGTAGGGAGCGTAGCCCACAAAGAGGCTGTGGGCAGGGATGCTCCCGTAAACCTCCGCCGAGCCTGTCTTGCCCGCAGCTGTTACCGGCAGCCTGGAGAAATAAGCGTAGGCGGTGCCGCGCGGCCGGGTCACGGCACGCATCCCCTCGCGAATGATCCCCATGGTTTTGGCGGATATTTGCGCCTGGCGTAAAGACTCCGGCTTGGTTTCATGGACAATCTGTCCCCCGCTGTCAACTGCCCTCTGCACCAGGTAAGGCCGGTAATGCGTGCCTCCATTGGCGATGATGGCGGCATAGTTGGCCATCTGCAGCGGGGTAATGCTGTTGTAGGACTGGCCGATCGCCGCGCTCATCGTTTCTGCCGGATACCACGGCTCCCCGCCGGTCACAGCATCCTTGTATTCGCGGCTGGCCACCACCCCGGCAGACTCGCCCGGGAGATCCTCCAGGCCGGTAGGGCTGCCGAAACCGTATTCCCGGGCGTAGTGGGCCACCGCATCGATCCCGGCCCGCAGCCCGGCATGGTAAAAATAGATGTTGCAGGAGAGAGCCAGGGCCCGGTAGAAGTTAAGCGATCCGTGGGCGATGCTGTGATAACAGGTTTTTGTATCGCCGGCTAATCTAACCACCCCGGAACAGTTGATTATATCGCGGTCGCTGATTACCCCTTTTTCCAGGGCTGCCGTGGCGGTGACCATTTTAAAGGTTGATCCGATCGGGTAGCTCCCTAGGATCGCGCTGTTGACCAGGGGACGCTTGGGATCTTCGCTCAATTGCTGATATTCCTGGCGGAACGTGTTCATGTCGTAGGAAGGGTAGTTGGCCATGGCCAGGATGGCCCCGCTGTTGGGGTCGAGAATTACCGCCGAGGCGCGGCCGGCATATTTGCTCCCCTCTTTCTTGATGATGGTCTGCACCCGCCTGGCCAGGGCCTCTTCGACAGCCTTTTGCAGATCCAGATCTACGGTCAGGTAGAGATTGTTCCCTGGAACCGGCTCTTTGCGTTCCAAATAGTTGATCGGCTGTCCCATGTTGTTGGTCTCGATGAGCTGCTCCCCGTCAATTCCCCGTAAATGCGGTTCCCAGGTCCTCTCGACCCCCTCCTGGCCGACAAAGTCGCCCTCTTTGTAGTTATAACCCTCCCCAGCCCAACGTTTCCGGGTGAGTTCATCCACAGGACCCTCACCTAGAAAACCGAGGATATGGGCGGCCGTGGAGCCGGTCCTGTATTCACGGATCGGACGGATTTCGATATTGACCCCTTTAAGTTTCCAGCGTTGCTCCGAGATTTGGGCAATTGTCTCCATGGTAATATCACTTTTAAGGCGCAGCGGCAAGTAGCGCATATAGAGCCGGCCTTTAATGGCCTCTTCAATCTCTTTTTGTTCTATCTGCAAAATATCACTTAAATAGCTGATCGTTTCATCGTCATATCCTTCACCCATATCCATCAGCGAAACCACAAACCCGGGACGGTTGGATACCAGAAGTTTACCATTGCTGTCGTAGATTTCACCGCGCGTTGCCGGAAGGGTGATCTTGGTAAAACGGTTTTTTTCGGCCCGGTACCAGTAGTAGTCATGCTTCAAAACCTGCAGGTAGGCGAGCCTTCCGGCGAGGATAATAATAACCATGATCACCAGGACGAAGATTACACGAACGCGGCGCAGCATCATTTTGGTCATCTGATCGCCCCCCTCCGCCGGTTAATGCTGGTTTTCAATTGCTTTTTCCGGTGATACAAGCGAAAGAAAAGCGGGTAAATCAACAAGGCCAGGGCCATGTTGTAAAAAGCTTTCGGAATAAAGAGACGGCTGAGACTCCATTCAACCGGCAGGCCGAAACCCATGAACTGGCTCACCAAAAAGTAGAGAATAAATTCATGCGTAAGTGTACCCACAAATACCAGCAGTACCGGAGCAAGCAGCTGCTCCCGGTAAAGTTCCCGACCGAGCAAGCCGGAGCCGTAACCCAGCAGCATCTTTGCCAGGGCGAAGAAGCCCAGCGCCGAGCTAAAAATAACATCCTGAAGCAGGCCGGCACAGAGCCCGACGATCGCCCCGCGCCGCTCGCCGAGAATAAAGCCCAGCGATATCACCATCACCAGAAAAATGTCGGGAAGCGCCTTCTCGAGCATGAAGAAGGAAAAAACAGAACCTTCCACCAGCAGGGCAAAAACAAAACCGGCGCCGACCAGAAGATAGAAGATCATGGTCCTGTCTTATCCTCCTCTCCGGCTCCCTCTGTTTTAGGCGAAGGTTCCGGGATTTCTCCGGCCTCCTCTGTTTCAGAGGGGGGTTCCGGGGTTTCTCCCGCCTCGAGAATGATCAGCACTTCCTCGAGGCGGTTAAAATTGACCCTGGGCTCGATTAACGCCGAAAGGACCATGCCGGGCTGATCCTGGATCACTTCTTCAACCGTGCCGATCAAAATCCCCTTCGGAAAAATACCGCCCATGCCGGAAGAGATGATCACGTCGCCCGGCTGAATTTTCGCCTCCAGCGGCAGGTAGGTGATTTTCAGACAGGCGGGGTCCTTGGCATAACTCTCTACAATGCCGATTGTTACGGGATCGCGTGTCCGCTGGATCATCGCGCTCACGGGCAGCCGCGGGTCGGTGATCAGAAGAACCTGGCTCGAGTGCGGCGACACGGTAGAAATCATCCCCACCAGGCCCCTGCCGGTGGTCACCACCATCTCCTGCCTGACCCCGTCAAGATAGCCGCGATTGATCGTGATCGAGCCAAACCACTGGCTGGGGTCACGGGCGATCACCTCCGCGGCAAGCAAACGGTGATCGCTCTCTTCTTTAAATTCAAGCAGTTCCCGGTAGCGGTAATTTTCTTTCTGCAGCTCCTGGAACTGGATCAGCTGCTGTTCCAGAAAAGATATCTTTTTACACAGGAGGTCATTTTCAGCTTTCAGCTCGTAAAAAGAGACGATGGCGTCAAAAAGAGACTGCAGCTTCTGACCGGCAGATGAAAAGGCCGTCTGTGCAGGGGCAAACAGGGCCAGCAAGGCGTCCTCCACCGGAGTAAGCTGCTCCCGGCCCTCACCGGTAAAAACAATCAGCAGCAGCAAGCCGAGCACAACCACGAGGAGAGCCACCAGGCTCCTGCGACCTTGATTTCGCCTCGCCAATGAAAACACACCCCAGGAAATATCATATTTTTTAACCCGGCGGTAGACCATGACCGCTCCCGGGCGGGCACCGGCCTGCCGGGTCCGCTGCCGTCCGCGTTAAACGCCCTTGCGGGTGGTTGACGCCAGCCGCCGGAGCAGGTTGATCTCGGCCAGGACCTTCCCCGCGCCGATAACCACACAATCCATCGGATTGTCGGCCAGATAGACAGGCATCCCCGTCTCTTCGGAAGTCCGCCGGTCAAAACCGTGCAGCAGGGCTCCGCCCCCGGTGAGGACAATTCCCTTATCCATCACATCAGCCGCCAGCTCGGGCGGGGTTTTCTCCAAAGTTACCCTGATCGCCTCGAGAATTACCTCCAGGGAATCCCCCAGAGCCTCTTTTACCTCTTCGGAGGTAATTTTCAATGTTTTCGGCAGCCCCGTCACTAAATCGCGACCGCGCACCTCCATTTCAGAGTCGGTATCTTTATGGAAAGCCGTGCCAATCTTTATTTTCACCTCTTCGGCGGTGCGATCGCCGATCATGAGGTTATATTTCTTCTTGATATATTGAATGATCGCCTCATCCATGTCATCCCCGCCGACGCGGATCGACTTGCTGGTGACGATACCGCCCAGGGAAATTATGGCCACCTCGGAGGTGCCGCCGCCAATGTCGACAACCATGCTGCCGGTAGGCTCTTCCACAGGGAGACCGGCCCCGATGGCTGCGGCCATCGGCTCTTCCACCAGGTAGGCTTCACGGGCCGCCTGGCTGGTGGCATCGAGAACCGCCCGCTTCTCCACCTCGGTTACCCCGGAAGGGATGCAGATGATCACCACAGGGCGGAACATCGGGCGCCGGGGGCTGGCCAGGTTAATAAAGTAATTGATCATTGACTGAGTAACATCAAAATCGGCTATCACGCCGTCCTTCATCGGGCGGATGGCGATAATATTGCCGGGAGTGCGGCCGATCATGTGTTTCGCTTCCGCGCCGACAGCGAGGATTGCGCCCGTGTCGCGGCGGACAGCCACCACGGAAGGCTCCCGCACGACTACACCCTTGCCTTTGATGTAGACCATCGTGTTGGCGGTGCCCAGATCGATCCCGATTTCCTTGGAAAATACCCTGAACAGTGAAGCCATGAACATACCCCTTCCTTTTCCTAACCGCAGTTCGTTTGGTTAGATTATACAAATTGAATTGGTTAATCTGTATCAGGCCGGAAAAAGGTCCGCCGCCTGCTAATTACAACAGTATAACATTTATATCTCCTGATATTCTCCCCCCGTTCCTAACAATTTATGTCAACTAAAGCAGCCCTTTCTCCTTGAAACTGAAGTAGCAACCATCGCCGATAACGAGGTGGTCCCGTACCGCAATCCCCAGAATATTGCCGGCCTCAACCAGCCGCCTGGTTACCTCCAGATCTTCCTGGCTGGGAGAGGGATCGCCGCTGGGGTGGTTGTGCACCAGGATTACCGAAGCGGCACTTTTGCGTAACGGAATATTGAATATTTCCCGGGGATGCACAATTGACGCATTGAGGCTGCCGATGGAGATCTCTTCTTTCGAAATTACATGGTTCTTTGTGTTGAGGAGCAGGATCATGAAATGTTCCTTCCTCTTGTAGCGCAACTGCTCCATGAAAAGCGCCGCCGCCCGCTGGGGACTGGTAATGCTCTCAGCCTCATCCGGAGGCAGCGTGGCCAGGCGCCGGCCCAGCTCCAGAGCCGCCTTGATCTGGATCGCCTTGGCCGGTCCCACTCCTTTGATCTCCTCCATCTCTTCGAGTGAGAGGTCCGGTAAAGAGCGCAACCCCCCGCTGCGGGAGAGCAGCCGCACAGCCAGCTGCACCGCCGACTCCCTGGAGCTGCCGGTGCGCAGCAGGATCGCCAACAGCTCGGCGTTGGAAAGAGCGCCCGCACCATGCATCTGCAGCTTTTCCCGCGGCCGCTCTTCCGTGGGCAAATCCCTGATCAACAACCGGTTTTCCTCTGTCATCGCCTTACCTCCATCCGGACCATGGTTTTATTTCCATTCGGGAAAGAAGTAGAGAGAGCTGGTACAGAGGCAGTCCGACCACGTTAAAGTAACATCCCTCAATCCTTTCTACAAAGAGAGCCGCTTTACCTTGAATGGCGTATGCTCCGGCTTTATCCATCGGTTCGCCGGTGGCCACGTAAGCATCAATCAGCTCATCCTCCAAGGCCCGCATCCAGACACGGGTTTCAGCAAAATTGCTTTCGCAAATATTCGTGCGCGCATTAACCAGGGCCAGCCCGGTGATCACGCTGTGCTGCCCGCCGCTTAAACGGCGCAGCATCCGGCGGGCTTCGTTCAGGTCCGCGGGCTTGCCGAGGACCTCCCCCCGGTGATAAACGACTGTATCGGCGCCGAGGACGATCCCTTCCCGCAGGCCGGCGGCAACCCGCCGCGCTTTCTGCAATGCAAGGTAGACCGCCAGTTCAGCCGGTGTGAAAATTTCCGGCCTCTCTTCTATTTTCAGATCGCTCAAAACGACGCGATGGGGAATCCCGGCCTGCCGGAGCAGCGCCGCCCGGCGGGGAGAGGCCGAGGCGAGGATCAGCTTCATCCGGCCGCACCCGGTCCGCCGGCGTGTCGGAGCGCCCGCCTGGTCACGCCTTCGAGATAATAAGCAGCCAGGCCGGTAAATATACCGGTGGGCACGGCCAGCAATAGGAGCAGGGGGAAATAACCCCGCAGCAGGGCCGTGCTGCCGATAATCGCACCGGCAACAGCAAGCTGGGCCAGGTTATGTGCCGCCGCCCCGAGCACGCTGACCGAAATGATGCTGAGATAACCCTTCTGCACCAGCAGTACCGCCAGGGACATTACTGCAGTGCAGGCCACTCCGCCGGCCAGGCTCAGCCAGAAGCCGAACCCCAAAAAGGTGCCGCCGATGAGGCTGCCGATGACCGTGCGAAGTACCGCTACCAGCAGGCCGCTGCGCGCCCCGTAGAGAACGATAGTGAGAAGGGTAATCATGTTGGCCAGGCCCAGGCGCACGCCGGGAACAGGCATCGGCAGCGGCAGGGCCGCCTCGACAGTATGGATCACCACGGCAAAGGCAACCATTACCGCAAGATAGGTTATCTCAAAAAGGTTGATCCTCATTAATGCTCCCCTTATTAAATTATCCAAAAAGGCAATTTTTCCTCTCATTAAATCAACCATGAAAAAATATAGAGGCCGTGATCGTCTGCCCAAAAAAAGCGTTCACGGTCAACTGGCGCCGGGCAGCTCGATGAAATCCTGCAACCCGCTTGAGATCAGCAGCTCGAACTGCGGAGTTACCAGAAGAGCCTCGACACCGGGAAGGCTCTCCACCAGGGCCAGGCCGCGCTGCGGGCCCAGCACAAAAAGAGCTGTTGAAAGAGCGTCGGCCTCAACAGCAGTCGGGGCCACCACGGTGACGCTGAGCAGGGTGCGGGCCGGACATCCGGTCCGGGGATCGAGAATGTGGTGGTAGCGCACCCCGTCCTCTTCAAAAAAGCGCTCGTAATCCCCAGAAGTGACTACCGCCCCTTTTTGAGACCATGAGATCACAGCAATGAGATCACTTTCGCGGCGCGGGTGTTTCACCCCGATCCGCCAGGCGGAACCGTCCGGCTTGGGACCGAGTATGCCGATATCACCGCCTGCATTGATCAGGGCATGTCCGATCCCGGCTCTGGAAAGCAGGTCCAACCCCCGGTCCACAATATAGCCTTTGGCAATACCGCCAAGATCCAGCGCCATGCCCGGGCGGGGGAGCAGGATCTCCCCTGCAGCGGTGTCGGCCTCGATCAGGGTATAGCCAATCAAGGACACGGCCGTTTCAATTTCAGCAGATGTGGGCACACGATAATGATCCCCCTGAAAACCCCATATCTCGAGCAGGGGAGCAACCGTGGGGTCAAAAGCCCCTTCGCTTAAACCGGCATAATCGAGCGCTTTTTGAATTACCGCGGCCGTCTCCGGGCTGACCTGCACCGGGCTCCTTCCGGCGGCGCGGTTGATTTTTGTCACGTCACTGGTAACGTCAGTGTAGCTCAAGAGCTGCTCCAGGCGTCTCATCTCGTCAAAGATCTCATCCTTGACCCGTCCGGCTTCTCCGGAGCTCCTGGCGTATACCTGAAGGCTGACATCGGTATCCATAAGCAGCTGCCTGTATTCAAACAACTTTAAGCGGGAAATTATTGCTGCAATGCCGATAAATATAACGGTCAGGGCGATAAAAACAAACAGGACAGTCAGGGCGCCGCGTCTTTTTCGCTGATGAAGAGCCTTTTCTCTTGCATTCACTTTGCGGCTGTGCAACCCGGCCAAGCTTTATCTCCTTCCTCTGTCAAGTTATCCTCAGGATTAAATATAACATCACCGCTGTAAAATTAACAGGGGAAATAACAGGGTTTTACGGTTCGTCTTATCGAAAGGGGCTGCCCCGGTTATACTTTAGAGACAGCCCCCATGATCACAGAAATATTTTGGGATTCAGGCGGTGGCAGCCTCCGGTCCGGCAGCTTCATCTACGGCAGGTTCACGGCGGGGATGGATCGCATTAAAACGGCATTTCTCCACGCAGAGGCCGCAGTCATCACATTTATCGAGGTCGATCACAGCAAGATTATCTTCCACGGTAATGGCCTCACGGGGGCAGGCCTTGAGGCAAGCTTTGCAGCCGGTACATCCTACTTCACAGGCCCTGCTCACCGTTTTCCCGCGCTCACGTGAACTGCACCAGACCAGGTGTCCCTGTTCACCTCTCGGAATAAGACGGATAATGCCGCGCGGGCAGGCGTCGCGGCAGAGGCCGCACCCGCCGCATATGGCCTCATCGACCTGCGGCAGCCCGCCGGGCCCCATCGAGATCGCTTCAAAGGGGCAGGCCCGCACACAGCTGCCCAGGCCCAGGCAACCGTCGGGGCAGGCCTTGAAACCGCCGTGATACTGCTGTGCATAAGCACAGTCAGAGACACCGTCATATAAAAAGAGATCCCTGGAGCGCCGGCGGTCGCCGCTGCAAAAAACAGCCGCAACCAGCGGTTTGACCGAAGCCGCCTCCTGCCCCATAATTGCCGCAATGGCCTCGGCAGCCATGCTGCCTCCGGGGATGCAGCCGTTCACCGGCGCCGCTCCTTCAACAACCGCTTCGGCAAATTTATTGCATCCGGCGTAGCCGCAGGCACCGCAGTTGGCGCCGGGCAGCGCTTCGCGGACCGCTTCCACACGGGGATCCGAGGCTACGGCAAAAAAATGCGCCGCTACCCCCAGGAGAATGCCCAGGATGGCGCCCACGCCTCCCAGGGTGGCGACAGCATACAAGATTTCCACTGTTTTCACCTCGCTGTAATAATTAAATTCCGTCCGTTAGGCAACACATAGATCTGCTGCGATTAAAGGGTTAACATGCCTCTGAAACCCATAAAAGCCAGCGAAAGAATGCCCGCGGTAATCAAGGTAATGGCCGTACCCTGCAGCGGCGCAGGAATCCTGGCCAGTTCCAGCCGTTCCCTGATCCCGGACATGATCACCAGGGCCATCCAGAAGCCAAGCGAAGCGGCGATCCCGAAGACCACCGATTCAAGCAGCGTAAGTTCCTGCCGCACTGCCAGCAGCGCCACCGCCAGGACGGCGCAGTTGGTCGTGATCAGGGGGAGGTAGATCCCCAGCCCCTGGTAAAGGGTCGGGCTGGCCTTCCGTAAAAATGTCTCCACCAGCTGCACCATACCGGCAATGACCAGGATAAAGGTGACCAACTGCAGAAACTCGAGGCCCAGAGGAACGAGGATCTGATAATGGATCAACCAGGTCGCCAGCGTGGAGATGGTGATCACAAAGACTACCGCCATACCCATCCCCATGGCCGTTTCCATCTTCCGGGAGACGCCTAAAAAGGGACAGATCCCAAAAAAACGCTGCAGGACAAAATTGTCCACCAGGATATAGATAAA
>CAZPET010000002.1:0-24629 GCA_964585625.1 uncultured Syntrophomonadaceae bacterium | reverse complement strand
GAAAAAGGGACTTCCCGGGCCCCCTCCATCGGCAGCGGGCGTTTTCTCTGGCCGGTGGACGGCGGGGGGAATATCTACCAGTATTTTAAAGGATATGCTCATATGGGCATTGATATTGTACCTTCCTCGGGGAATCGTCACCCCCGGATCCTGGCTGCGGACAACGGTGTCGTGGTGGAAACAGGATCCGGTGACAGGCGGGGCAACTATATCGTGATCTATCACGGCAGCTACTATACGACTTACCTGCACAACAGCGCAAACTATGTCTCAACGGGAGCTACAGTCTCCCGGGGGCAGACGATCGCGGCGATGGGCAGTACAGGTAGAAGCACCGGCAATCACCTTCATTTTGAAGTCCGCCGCAGCGACGGTTCGGGTGTCTGGGGACACTGGTACAAAAACCCTGCGGTTAATCCCCTGAGCTTCTTTAGCCCGTAACGTTCCTGAACCAGACTTGACAGGGGCTGCTGTACAGCAGCCCTTTTTTTATCCAAAGTAAACTTGTTCCAGCAGGGATTCAATAACCGGGAAACGAAATTGTGATTTGAGCTTGTTTTTAAGGAGAGATACCTTGCCTGCCAAAATACTGGTGGTCGACGATGAGCGGCCCATTGCCGAGATCTTGAAATATAACCTGGAAAAAGAGGGCTATGAGGTGATCCTTGCTTACGACGGCGAGGAGGCGCTGGCGCGCCTGGAGCAGGATCATCCGGATTTGATCCTGCTCGATATCATGCTTCCGAAGAAAGACGGCTTCACTGTTTGCCGTGAGATCCGCGCCCATCAAAAAGAGGTCCCCATCATCATGTTGACGGCGCGGGAAACAGAAGTTGACAAGGTGCTGGGACTGGAACTTGGAGCCGATGATTATGTGACCAAGCCTTTCAGCGCCCGCGAGGTCCTGGCCCGGGTGAAGGCGATACTCAGGCGCACCCGGACCCCCGGTGCGGACATAAAAAAACAGCTGCGCTGCGGCGACCTGATTGTGGACCTGGATGCGGTGCAGGCTTTTAACCGGGGGCGGCCCGTGGAGCTGACACCCAAAGAATTTTCCCTCCTCTCGGTCTTGATCCAGAGACCGGGTCATGTTTTTAACCGGCAGCAGCTTCTTAACCAGGTCTGGGGCTATGATTTTTTCGGAGATGAACGGACCGTTGATGTGACCATCCGGCGGCTGCGAGAGAAGCTGGAAATGAATCCCGCCGAGCCGGAATATATTCATACCAAAAGGGGTGTCGGCTATTATTTCAGGCAGAAGGGGCGCTTTTAAAAGCCTGCAATGGAAGATCGTCCTGATCTATTCCCTTCTCCTGCTCTTTACCCTGCAGCTGATCGGCGTCTACCTGGTGCAGTCCCTGGAGCAGTACTACCTCCATAATTTCAAAACCGGTCTGGAATATCAGGCCCGTCTTCTGGCGGCTTTCCTGACGCCTTCGCTTGAGGAGGGTCATGAAGCTGAAGAAGATATTGCCCACCTGGTGCGCGAATTCAGCGAGCTGCGCGAGATGGAGATTGCTGTACTGGACTCCTATGCCCATGTCGTCGGCACTTCGTCAAACCGGACCATGGTCGGGGGACGTCTGATTCGCGATGAAATTACCAGGGCCCTGGCGGGAGAATTGAGCGAGGCGATCCGCTATGATCCGGCCGCCGGGGAGAGACGTTATTACCTCGCCCTCCCCCTGAAAGATCAAAGAAATATCAACGGGGTGGTTTACCTGAGCGGTTCGCTCAACAAGGTGGACACGGTATTAAACCAGATCAAGCTGATATTGCTCAGCGGCTCCGCGTTTGCCCTGGGCGTCAGCATATTGCTGGGGATCATCCTGGCGAAGACGATAACGGCGCCAATCCAGGAGGTTACCAGGCAGGCCGGTTTAATGGCGCAGGGAGACTTTTCGCAGAAAATCAAGGTAATATCTGCTGACGAGATCGGCCGCCTGGGCGCCACTTTTAACTATCTTGCTGAGCGGCTGCACCGTAATATCAGGGAAATTTCTACAGAAAAGAGTAAGGTTGAGGCGATGATCAACCATATGAGCGACGGGGTGATCGCTCTCGATGGAAAAGGCCGCCTCATTCACATCAACCCGGCGGCGCGGGAACTCTTAAAAAGGTCTTCGCAGAGCATCCCTTCGCCGGGTCGATCCGGTTTTCCCATGTTAAGAAAGCTGATCGGGACGGAGCTGCTGCGCCGGTTCCTGTATGAGCGAAACCCGTTGATGCTTGAAGTAACCAGGGAAGAGCCGGCAGTTGCTTTAAAGATCACCCTTGCTCCTTTCAAGGAGGAAGAAGGGAGGCTGGACGGGACCCTGGTGGTGTTCCACGACGTCACCGTGGAGAGGGAACTGGCCCGGCGGCAGCAGGAGTTTGTCGCCGATGTTTCTCACGAATTGCGGACGCCCCTGACGGCGGTTAAAAGCTATGTGGAGACGCTGCTCGACGGTGCCGCCGCCGATCCTGCCGTCAGCAATCGTTTTTTGAATGTGCTCAAACGAGAAACCGACCGGATGGTCGATCTGGTCAAAGATCTGCTGGAACTTTCTCAACTTGACTACAGCCAGGTAGAGCTGCATAAAACAAAAGTCGAGCTGATCGACCTGGCTGCTGATGTTGTAGAACAGTCGCAGCAGAAGATCGGTCTGAAGCGGCCAAAAATAGAGATTGCCATACCACCGGGGCTTCCTCCGGTTTGGGTGGACCGGGAAAAGATCATGCGCGTTTTTTTAAACTTGCTTAATAATGCCATCAAGTATACTCCGTCTGATGGTAAAATAACAATCAGCGCTTCAATTGCCGGAGAGGAGGGCCGGCTAAGGGTGTTGCTTGAAGATAACGGACCTGGAATCCCACCGGAGGATCTGGAAAGAATATTTGAGCGCTTCTACAGGGTGGAGAAGACCCGCAGCCGGGATTACGGCGGAACCGGACTGGGGTTGCCAATTGCCCGCCGGGTAGTTGAAGCACACGGAGGCCGGATCTGGCTTGAAAGCGCCGTGGGAAAAGGGACCAGGGCCTGGTTTACCCTCCCTGCGGTAGTGCAGAAGGGAGGAGAGGGCTGTTGAGTGAACGGGCCAAGAGTGCGGTGCTCCTCATGCTGGTGGTTCTCAGCATCTTTCTGACATACCAGCTCTGGTTTGGGCGTAAACAGGCGGATACGGTGATTGAAAATGATTACGAGACCGTCTATTTTGAAGAACCGCGGCCGCTGTCCCAGCTGCTGATTCCTGAACGGATCTTCATCTACCAGGCAGATTTATGCTACCAGGTCCGCCCGGACGATCCCGACTTTAACATGTTCTGGGAAGAGCTATCCGAAATGTTAAAGGAAATTACCGAGCCGGCCAACTTCGAATACGGGGAAAGCCTGCCGGAAGGTGCAAAGCTTTGCCTGGCCCTGCAATTCAATCCTACATTGCCGCTGGGCCGGGAAAGCCCCTGGTTAAAAAATGCATCCGGTGGGGAGCTTTCCGGGATGCAGATCTGGCGGCTTGCCGACCGCTGCTGGGGAATCCTGCAGGAGGTCGAAAGTCCCGCCGGGCTGTTGCTGCTGCCGGCCAGGCGGGGATCACAACTGGCCGCACTCTGCGATCAATTTGATCCCGGGGGAAGACCGCCTTACGAGCAGCTTGAGGCCGGAGAGCTGCAGGTTTCCCAGGGGGTCACGGTATCCATAAACGCTCCCATTTATGTGCCCGTACACAACCAGGCGCTGAAAGAGCTGGTTTTGAAGGCGGAAGTACTCGACCACGAACTTCTTTTAAAAACTTTTTTTATCAACCGCAACCTGGTCCGGGAGATAAAAGAGCGGGACGGTGGATTGATCTACACAGACGGTGAGCAGGGGCTGCGCCTGGGGGACGGTCTTGATTATTCACATCCCCGGCTGGAGCAAAAACCGGTCGCGCTTTCCTATACGGCGGCGTTGTTGACCGCGGGCAAGCTGCTTGGCTATTACGGCGGCTGGCCGGAGAACTTGCGGTTGGAGAACCTGGCCCGTGAAGCAGGAGTAAAAGCCCGGCCAACCGGGATTTACAATGCACAGTGGCGCAGTTATTTCAAAGGTTACCCTCTTTTGGGGGAGATGAATGTAGTGATGAGTTACCATCATGGCGGGCTGGTGAGCTACCGGCGCAGCATATTTGACCTGCTTTATTCATCCGGTGATGAGGTGTCAGTGCGGAGCTATCGGGAGGCGCTGGAGGCCGCGGCGGCCCTGCTTGCCGCCGAAGGGGTGGATCAGTATACCCTCGAGGAAATTGATCTGGCTTACTGCCTCACCGGGAGCTCCCTGCAGCCGCGGGCAGTTCCTGTTTGGTCCATCCGCCTAAACGGGCGGGAGCTCATTTTGAATGCAGGCGAACTTATTCCGCCGGAGGGATGGAAACCTTGAGCTTAAACCGGGCAAAGACAATTCTAATTTGCGCTTTTTTGGGATTAAACCTTTTTCTTTGCTACCACCTGTTTGGGGGAGAGATCCGGAAACTGGCCCCGGTAGCCGTTTCAGCGGGTGAAATGCGTGATGCTGAGAGGCGGCTTGCAGAATACGGTTATGTGCTGGAGGCAAAGGTGGATCGCGCCATGAGAAAGAGCACCTTCCTTACGGTAAGTCCTTCGCGGGAAGTCGAGGAAACGCTGCGGAAGCACTTTGCAGCTACGGCGGCACCGGCTGCCGGGCCCGGGGGAGTTCGCATGTACGAGGGAGAGGGGGCCCGGATAAGAATAAATCCCGGGGGGCTGATCCGGGTCGATCTGATCCCGGGAAAAGAACTCCTGGAAGACGGCGCCTCCGCGGAAGAGCGGGATCTGGTTTTGGCTTTCGAGCACTTTCTGCAGGACAGCGGGTTGGCGCTCCCGGCAGCTCGCTTTGATTTCCTGGAACGATCCGGTGAAAAGACATTGTTGCATTATGTGCAAATTTTTGAAGGCAGGCCTCTTTACAGCGGTTATCTGGAAGCAATCCTGGAAAATAATACTCTCAAGGCGATAGATATTTACTTGCTTGAACCGGAAACTCCGCCTCAGGAGCGGGAAATGGAGGTGATCCCGGCCACGGAGGCTTTGCTAAGATTAATGGAAGTATTGGGTCCAAGTCCGCAAATCCGCCGGATAATCAAAGCAGAACTGGGCTTTTACAGCCGCGAGTACGATGCGGAGGAGTGGGAGGTGCCTCCGGTGTGGCGCTTTTTGTTTGAGAACGGAGAAGGTTGCTTTATTAACGCGTTTACAGGCAACCTGGAGTTGGAAACATCTAAGTGACGGGAGAAGATGAAGTGGAGAAAATCTTGATACGCGGAGGAAATAAACTAAACGGACGGGTAAAAATTAGCGGCTCCAAGAATGCGGCGCTGGCAATCTTGCCGGCTGTCCTGCTGGCCTCCGAAAAAGTTGCTTTAAGCAACATCCCGGATATTACCGATGTCCGGACAATGCTGCGCCTTCTCGAAGACCTGGGTCTGACCATCCGCCGGCGGGGGCGGAATGCCCTTGAATTTTATCCCTCCAGGCTGCGCGGATTTACCCCGCCCTATAACCTGGTGCAAAAATTGCGGGCCTCATCTTACCTTATGGGGAGCCTGCTGACCCGTTTCGGAAGGGCGACGGTGCCGGTCCCGGGGGGCTGCGATCTGGGGCCGCGTCCGATCGATCAGCATCTTAAGGGATTTACCGCCATGGGGGCCAGATGTGAAATCGAACACGGCCTGGTCAAGCTGATTGCCAGAAAGTTAACCGGGGCCCATATCTACCTCGACGTGGTCAGCGTCGGGGCGACGGTTAACCTGATGCTGGCTGCGGCAGGGGCGGAAGGGCGTACCGTTCTGGAAAATGCGGCCAAGGAACCGGAAATCGTCGATCTGGCCAATTTCTTGAATGCCATGGGTGCGGTAATCAAGGGGGCGGGCACCGATGTGATCAAGATCGACGGGGTTAAACATTTTGGCGGCGCAGAACATGCGGTCATTCCGGACCGGATCGAAGCAGGCACCTTCATGCTTGCCGCTGTAGCGACAGGGGGCGACCTTGTTATCGGGGAGGTCATCCCGAAGCACCTGGAAGCGGTAACCGCCAAGCTAAGAGAGATAGGCGCCGAGGTTGATGTAGAACCGGAGCAGATCAGGGTCCGCAGGACCGGGCCGCTGACCCCCTCCGATTTAAAAACTTTTCCCTATCCCGGCTTCCCGACCGACCTGCAGCCGCTGGGAATGGTCCTGCTTACAGCAGCGGAAGGGACCAGTATTATCACAGAAAATGTTTTTGACGGGCGTTTTCGCCATGTGGATGAACTGAAAAGAATGGGCGCGCAGATCAAGCTTGAAGGAAGAACCGCGGTGATTAATGGAGGCAGCCCTCTTTCCGGGGCTCCGGTTACCGCCACCGATCTGCGGGCCGGCGCTGCGCTAATAGTGGCCGGGCTGATCGCGAAAGGGGATACGGTGCTCAGCGAGGTGGAACATATCTACCGGGGCTATGAAAAGATAGAAGAGAAGCTGACCGCCCTGGGAGCACAGCTGAAGCCGCTGCGAGAACAGGGCTCCCGGGAGGCCATCAGGGATCCCGGCTGAGATGGAGTTCTGGCTGGTCCGGCACGGGAGAACTTCAGCCGTCGAGGAGGGGCGCTTCCAGGGACGGTGCGACTTTCACCTTAACGAAGAGGGGAGCCGCGAAGCGGCACGATTATCCCTGCGTTTAAGCATAACCGGCGGCTTTGAGCTTTTTTTAAGCAGCGATCTGCAGCGGGCCTGGTTAACCGCAGAAATTATTTCCCGGGGAATCAAGCTTGCACCGCTGCGGGAACCCCTGCTTAGGGAATGCTCCTGGGGTTATATTGAGGGTATGCGGCGCAGTGAAGTGGAGACCGCCTATCCTTTTCTCTTTCACTCCGGAAGCGGCATATTGAGAGCGCTTCGCTGCGGAGGAGAAAGTGAACGAAAACTGCTGGCACGAACCCGAACCCTGCGGCGGAAGATCTGCCGTGGAAATCCCGGGTTACAGCGGATTCTCCTCGTTAGCCACGGCCGGCTGATCAATGCCTTCATCTCCGGATGTTTGGGATTCTCCTCCAGGCAGAAGTGGCCGTATGCCTCTGCTCCCGCTTCGTTGTCAATTGTTAAGTGTGATCCCGGCGGGGAGGGCGGCCGCCTGCTATTGTTTAACGATATCAGTCATTTACAGGACTAACAGATCCTTTACATTTCCAAAAAGTATATTGTAAACTGATAAACGAAGGAGGCGGATGTGGTGAACTCTGGAAACGATCGTGGTCATTACTCCGGCAAAGATGTCCGCAAGGTTCCAGCCTGGACCTTGTTCCTGGTTGGGCTTTGCGGGGTCCTGGCCGGTGCATTGCTCGTCTACTTCGTTTTAACCGGTCATGGTTACCTTCCCGGGCCGGGGGATCTTCCTGAAGGGGAGCAGCAAACCCCGGAGGAGAACCGGCAGGCAAACTTGCCCCCTCATAAAGATGACCTGGCCACGGTGGATGTGGTGAGCCGGGTGATGCCGGCAGTGGTGGCGGTTAATTGTTATGTTTCCGGGCCATATTCAGACCAGAGCGAGCTCGTGCTGAGCGGCAGCGGATCAGGGGCGGTTATTTCGGAAGACGGCTATATTGTTACGAACCAGCATGTCATCGACGGTGCTGCGCGGATCGTGGTGGTGACTTCCGATTCGCGCAGTTTCGAAGCCGGACTGGTGGGAGAGGACCGTCTGACCGACCTGGCCCTGTTGAAAATCGAGCAGTCCGGTCTTAGCTATATTCCTCTCGGCAATTCCAACGCGGTGCGGGTCGGTGAGACCGTTCTGGCGGCCGGCAATCCCCTGGGTTACCTTAAACATACTGTTACCCGGGGGATCATCAGCGCGCTGGAGCGCGAAGTCAGGGTGGCCTACAGCCAGTATGCCTATACCTATATTCAAACCGATGCGGTGATCAATCCCGGCAACAGCGGCGGCCCCCTGGTAAACCTGCGCGGTGAGCTGATCGGGATCAATTCGGCCAAGATCAGCGGCGCTGAAGGGATCGGCCTGGCCATCCCCGCCAATACCGTTAAACGGGTGGTTGATGATCTGAAAAAAGACGGCCGGGTCCGCCGTCCGCAGCTGGGCATCTGGGTGGAAAATCAATCTGACGGAACTGATAACCCGGTCCGCCAGGGTGTTAATGTAAAGGAGGTCATTCCGGGCAGCCCCGCGGCTGCAGGCGGTCTCAAGACCGGAGATGTAATCACGGCTGTGGGCAAAGAAAGGGTCCACTATATTGCGCAGCTTTTTGATGCTTTGTTGAACTATTACCCGGGAGATAAGATCGAGCTGACAATCGAACGAAATGGCCAAAGCCTGGTCGTAACGGTTGTGCCCGGTGAAGCGAACCCGGAGCAATAAGTGCGGTAACCGGAGAAAAATGGGGGAGTGTGTTTGCGTGTCATTATTGTTTTTATCGACGGAGTCGGCCTGGGAGAAATCGCTCCGGAGAACCCTTTTGTCTTTACCGGAACACCCTTTTTTAAAACGCTGTTCCGGGGGAACCCGCTGACCAGGGAAATAAGCGGGTTTCACGATGGACGGGTTACGCTGCTGGGGCTCGATGCGTGTCTGGGCGTGGCGGGGCTGCCGCAGAGCGCCACCGGGCAGGCAACGATCTTTACCGGAACAAATGCGCCGCGCCGGCTCGGCTATCACCTGAACGGATTTCCCAACCGTTTCCTGCGTGAACTCCTGGCAAAGGAAGGGATCTTTGCCTCTCTCCGGGAGGAGGGCTACCGCTGTGCCTTTATCAATGCCTACCGCCCGCCTTTTTTTGAAAAATTGAAGGAGGGGCTTCCCGGGTGGCGCCACTCCTGTTCAACCCTGATCACCTTCTTTGGAGGGCTCCACTTTTACAACCTCGATGATTTGAAGGCCGGGAAGGCCCTTTATATGGACCTGACCAATGAGCTTTTAAACAAGATGGGTTTCTCCCTTCCCGAGATCACTCCCGAGGAGGCCGGCCAAAGGCTGGTGGATATCGGCAGGAATTTTGATTTCTCTCTCTTTGAATATTTTTTGAGCGATTATGCCGGGCACCTCGCCGGCCGGGAGCAGGCCAGCGAGGTGGTGAGCACGCTGGATCGCTTTCTCGGCGCTGCAGCAGAACATCTTGATCCGGGGCAGACGCTCCTTATTGTTACCAGCGATCATGGAAACCTCGAAGATCTTTCTCACGGCAGGCATACTCTAAATGAAGTTCCGGCCCTGTTGATCGGAGCAGATGCGGTCAGGCGAAAGATCGCTCCCCTGCTCCGCGATCTTACCGATATATTACCGGCAGTCCGCATGCTCCTGGAGGTTGGAACGGATTAGCAACGGAGCTATTTAAAAATAGGCTTTGAATAGCGCAGCGAAGGATCTCATTACCCTACCGGGGCTGAAAATAAACTAGACTTGAGCGTCACCAAGCGTGTGAAGAGCGTTTAATAGTTTAGCAAGGAGGGGGAAGTGGGATGCATGTACAGGCACTGGTGGTGAGCATGTTTGCCACAAACTGTTACCTGGTCAGCTGTCCGGATACAGGGGAGGGAATTGTTATCGATCCAGGTGCGGAAGGAAAGCGGATCTTGCATCAAATTGAGAAGAGCGGGCTAAAAATAAACGGAATTGTCAACACTCACGGGCATATCGATCATACCGGGGCCAACGGGAGGTTGAAAGAGGCCCTCCGGGCGCCGCTTTTGCTGCCTGAGAAGGATCTGGAAATATACTGCAACCCCGGCTTCGGGCTGGGAGTTCTCTTCGGCAAACCGGTACAGCCTGACCGTCTGCTCAAAGAAGGCGAGCAGATCCCTGTTGGCCGGAAGGTTCTTGCTGTTCTTGAGACCCCCGGCCATACCGGGGGCGGCATTTCACTTTATGGCGACGGGGTCGTTTTTACCGGCGACACTCTTTTTGCCGGTTCCATCGGCCGGACCGATCTTGCCGGCGGCTCCTACACGCTCTTGATCGGCAGTATTAAAGAGAAGTTGATGGTATTGCCGCCGCAGACCGTGGTATATCCAGGACACGGCCCGGCCACCACGATCGAAACAGAAGCGCGCAGCAATCCGTTTCTTCTTTAAGGAAGAGCGGGTGAATGTTTTAACGAGGGGAGCCAGGGCCACCAGAAAGCAGGACGGCAGAGGCGGCACTCTTCTGCCGGTTCAGTTCCGCTAATGAAAAATTCATCTTTGAGCGGTTCCGGGCAGAAAGGGCTGCGCAGCAATCCCGATTCCGGGCAGAGGGAGCAGCTGACGATTCCCCCGGGAACTTCAAAATCGAGAACAGCGCTATCTTGCAAGGCGAGCTTCATGAACCAGGCCCACAGGGGGGCGGCTGCGCCTCCTCCTGAAAAATCAATCGGTTTCTCGTAATCGTCACCGACATATATACCGGCTACCAGCTGCGGCGTATAACCGATCATGTGCGCATTTTTACTCTCCTGAGAGGTGCCCGATTTGCCTGCCGCGGGGCGGTTTAGAATCGATCCGGCGGCACTGGCGGTGCCTCCTTCCCCGAGGACACCTTTGAGCATATCGGTGATCAAAAAAGCGATGGCCGGGTCCAGAACCTGCTCTTTTTGCGGCCGGTTCTCCAGCAGCACCCTTCCCTGCGGATCCACAACTTTACGGATGACCAGGGGGTCGATGCGGAAGCCTCCGTTGGCGAACGTGGCAAAAGCAGCGGTCAATTCGAGCAGGGATACCTCGCCGGTCCCCAGGGGCAGTGAGAAGTAGGCTCCCAAAGGGCTGGAGATACCCAGCCGACGGGCCATCTCCACCGCTTTATCTTTCCCGATTTGATCATGCACCTTGATCGCGGCAATATTGCACGATTTTGCCAGCGCTTCACGGATGGTCAGCTCCCGGTTGTGAAAGCCTCCTCCGAAATCTGTCGGCGTATACGGCTCCTCCAGGCCGGCTTCGTTAAAAGTAACAGCTTCGCAGCTGACCAGGTCCGCCGCGGTAAAGCCGTTTTCAAGCGCCGCTGCATAAACAAAAGGTTTAAAAGTAGAACCCGGCGAACGGAGGGCCAAAGCACGGTTTAAACTTGTTTCTTTGAAGTCGCGCCCCCCCACCATCGCCCTGACATAGCCGGTATCCGGCTCAATGGCCACCAGCGCCCCCTGGGGCTGTCTCTTTCCATTTTCATCGAGGCGCAGCGTGGGGATTCCGGCAATGGTCTCCTGGGCCAGCTGCTGCATATCCGGGTTAATGGTGGTATAAATATTTAAGCCGTCCCGGTAAACAGGATTCAAGTCTCCGTTAAATAATTCAGCGAGCTCGGTGTTGATCACGTAATCAAGAAAATACGCCGGACTTTCTTCATCTGACAGCTCCCGGAAACCCAGCTGTTCCCGCAGGGCCGTTTCTTTCTCATCCTCATCAATGAAGCCCGCGGAAACCATCTGGCTCAAGACTGTTCTCTGGCGCTGCTCCGCCGCTTCCGGATTGAGGTGGGGAGAGTAATAAGAGGGGCCTTTAGGCAGTCCGGCCAAGAGCGCCGCTTCACCCAGGCTAAGATCGGCGGCGCATTTGCCGAAATAGGTTTGAGCGGCGGCTTCGACTCCGTAAGCGGCGTGACCGTAGTAGATTGTGTTTAAATACATTTCCAGGATTTCATCTTTATGATAACGGCTCTCCAGGTGAATGGTGTACAGAGCCTCTTTAAATTTTCGCTCCAAGGTGCGATCATGCGACAGGAACAGATTTTTAGCCAGCTGCTGGGTGATGGTGCTGCCGCCCTGAGAGGTCTGCCCTCCCTTAAGGTTGCTTAGCAGCGCCCGGGCCAGGCCGGCCGGATCAAATCCGTGATGCCGGTAAAACCGGCGGTCTTCCACGGCAAGCGTGGCATTGACCAAATATTCGGAAACCCGCTCCAGGGGAACCTCAACGCGGTTTTCTTCATAGCGGACCGCCATGAGTTCGTCCCGGCAATCGTAAATCCGCGTGGTCAAAGGAGGTGAAGGCTCCGGAAGCTGCTCCATCTCCCCGATAGTATAGACCAGGTAGCCAAAACTTCCGGATATGCTCAGCAACAAAACAATAAAGACAATTAAAAAACCACGAAAATAGTTCATGTTAACCGCTCTCCCCAATCCATATTAGAAATATAGTATGGTACAGAGCCGCACAAATCATAACATTAACCGCACATTTATTTTTTTGCAATAAGCAGGAAATAATGATACAGTAGCGAATCATAACAATGCAAGCCGTTTTAACCGCCGGCCCGGCTTCCGATGCTGCGCTGCGCTTGGAATAAGTTTTCCTCAAAAAGAGCATAATTTTCATGAGAAAGGTTTTGAATATACCCCCGTTAATGCAAAGTGTACGTATATCCTGATAATGCGAATAATACCCTTGGTGACAGCTTCCCCCGCCAGGACATTCCCTGACCGGTTGCGGTGCTGATGATTGAATCTTCTCTGCAGCCGTGCGCTTGTGGTGATGATCCTGACCTGAATTGTGTGGGGAGTTACCGCCGGCACCCGGCCAAGCGGCGACGCTTAAACCCCTTTTGCCTGCTGACTTCCTGTTATCCGGTGACGCCGTCCCCGAAACGAAACGGAGATGATCATGCGTGGAGTGACTGTTCTACTTGATTTTCATATTTTGATACCAATCCAAGAGTAAGGGTGGTGTTTCAAATTGGAGCCAAGCCAATTAAAAAATTCAACACTAAGTGAACTGCGCCGTTTGGCCAGGGAAAAGGCCATCAGGGGTCACTCAACAATGCGCAAACAGGAACTGGTTGAGGCGCTAACCGGTGTCCTCACCTCAGATGATTATACTTCTGAGGACGGAGGGAAAATCGAAACAGAAAGAGAACATGACTCCGCGGCCGGTCTCCTTGAAATTATGAACGACGGGTTCGGATTTCTGCGCCGCTACAAATACTGTTATTCTGATGATGACATCTATATTTCTGCGTCACAGATTCGCCGTTTCAACCTGCGAACCGGCGATATGGTGGCTGGAAAGATCAGGCCTCCAAAAGATAATGAAAGATACAATGCTTTGTTGCTGGTCGAGTCGATCAACGATGAAGATCCCGAGTCGTTTTCGCGCCGGCCCAACTTTACCTCGCTGGTTCCGGTGCATCCGCGTGAAGCGCTGCGGATGGAGACAGAACCCCACATTCTTTCCACCAGGATTATCGATCTTCTTATCCCCATCGGCAAAGGGCAGCGGGGCCTGATCGTCTCTCCGCCGAAAGCGGGAAAGACAATCCTGCTCAAGCAGATTGCCAACAGCATCTCTACCAATCATCCCGAGGTTACCCTGATCATCTTGCTGGTTGATGAACGTCCTGAAGAGGTCACCGATATGGAGCGCAGCGTAAAAGCTGATGTGGCCAGCTCCACCTTCGACCAGAAACCGGAAAACCATATCCGCATTTCCGAACTGGTCCTGGAACGGGCCCAGCGCCTTGTAGAGCAGGGCCGCGATGTGGCCATTCTGCTGGACAGCATTACCCGCCTCGCCCGCGCCTACAACCTGGTGATCCCTCCCAGCGGCCGGACACTTTCGGGGGGGATTGACCCGGCTGCGTTTTATAAACCGAAGCGCTTTTTTGGGGCGGCGCGGAACATTGACGGCGGAGGCAGCCTGACCATCATAGCCACTGCTTTAATTGACACCGGCAGCAGAATGGACGATGTAATTTACGAAGAATTTAAGGGAACCGGCAACATGGAGCTGCACCTGGACCGCAAGATCTCCGAGAGGCGAATTTTCCCGGCCATTGATATTTCGCGTTCCGGAACGCGCCGCGAAGAGCTGCTCCTCGACGAGCGCAAGATCGAGCTGATGTGGGCATTGCGGCGGGCAATGGGGAATACTCAAAACGTTGAATTCCTCGAGATGCTGCTCGACAAGCTGAAACAGACCAAGAACAACGAGGATTTCTTAAGCAACATGTATACATTCTAGCCTGTTTGCGATCACTTGAATAAAGTGAATCTCTCACCATCCGTTTACCTCTCATGGCATGAAATGTATAATTTTACTCCTTGCACAGCAAAATATGCTCTATACCCTGCTGTTAAGGAGGATCAACCATGTCAGGTCTTTTAAAAGCAGCAACGGTAGCGTTGATCGTAGGGCTGGCCTGTCTCGGCCATGTGGAAAAGGCTTCTGCTTCGGAACTTGAAGAAGATGGCGAATCTGGTGAGGTGCCGTTATATTATTTGCAGTTGCAGGATTTCACAGCTGCAAAAAGCTGTGAAGAAGAGGCCCTCAAGCCGAAAATTCTGGAGTATATTGTTGAGCCGATGGATTGCCTTTACACGATCGCGGCACGCTTCGGGACCGATGTTGATACGCTGGTCCGGTTGAATGATATTGTCAACCCCGCCCTGATTCACCCCGGGGATCGCCTGGAGATATTGACCGTGGTTGGCTGTATCCATGATGTTAAAGAAGGCGATACGGTGGAAGCCATTGCCGCCGCTTACGGGGTCGATGAAACAACCATTTTACAGGCAAATGAGATCAGCGACCCGGCGGCATTGCCCAGAGGAGAACGAGTTATTGTCCCCGGCGGGGTTGATTCCCGCGGCTCACAGAGAGTATCATTTCACTGGCCGGTGCAGGGAAGGCTGACGTCCGGTTACGGTTGGCGTAACGGGAAGTTTCACTACGGGATTGACATTGCCGTCGCTTACGGCACCGCTTTCCATGCCGCCGCCGGAGGCCGGGTCACCCATGCCGGCTACCGGGGGAGCTACGGGATCATGATTGAGGTAAACCACGGCGGTGGTTACCTGACCCGCTATGGCCATGCCTGCAAGACCGCCGTGTCGGCAGGCCAGCAGGTTTCACCGGGGCAAACGCTGGGTTATATCGGATTGACCGGCAATACCACCGGACCGCACCTGCATTTTGAGATTCATGCCGCCGGTGAAAATGTGAATCCGCTAAAATACCTGCCATAGGCTTGTAAATAAAGGTTTGCAAAGGGGGTGCTGAAAATAAGTTGAAACGAAGTGAGTTCTACACTGAAAAAAATGACGGGTATTCCAGCGAAGGATTTAATGCCTGGACATTGCTGGAGCCGTTTGCCGGCCGGGAGCTAAAAAAGCGCCTGGAGTCAATTCCTATCGCCCGGCTGGCCTATCATTCGGCGAAAGTAAAACCGGGCACCCTTTTTTTTTGCCTGCCGGGGAGAAAAGCCGACGGCCATGATTATGCGGCCGAGGCGGTTCGCCGGGGTGCTGTGGCCCTGGTTGTTTCCCGCCCGGTCGGCCTGGAGGAAAACGGGATCCCCGTCATTACGGTGGACGATACCGGCCTGGCCCTCTCTGCGGCGGCAGCATGCTATTACGGTTTTCCAAGCCGCAAGATGAAAATGATCGGTGTAACCGGCACCAATGGAAAGACCACGACCACCTATTTTATTGACAGTATCTTTGAAGCTGCCGGTCACAGGACTGCCATTTTGGGCAGCAACGGCCTTATTGTAAACGGAATCAGGCGAAAGTTTGATTTGACCACTCCCCAATCGCTGGATTTGCAGGAACACCTTCATTTTTCACTGCAGCAGGGAGCGGAAGTTGTGGCCATGGAGGTTTCATCCCATGCCCTGGTGCAGCGCCGCGCAGCTCACTGTCTGTTTGACAGTGTGGTCTATACCAACCTGACCCGGGAACACCTCGATTACCACCACAATATGCAGGAATACCTGGCGGCTAAAAGTATGCTGATGAACCTGTTGAAGGAACATTCGAGCGGCGGGGTAATACTCAACGCCGATGACCGCTACCACAGTGAGCTGGAGGCGCGGGCCGCGGAGCTGCCCCGGCTGGCCTACGGGATCCGGGCGGCAGCGGCCGGCGTGCGGGCAGTTAATGTTGCACGAACAGAAACAGGGCTCTACAGCTTTGACCTGCTCGGGTGGCCCACAACTTTTCGGGTAATATTGAAGCTGCCGGGGAAGTTCAATGTCTACAATGCCCTCGCGGCAGCGGCGGTAGCTCGCAAAGAAGGTTTGGCTCCGGAAGCTGTTGCCGCAGGGTTGAATGGACTCCGGCAGGTGCCGGGACGCTTTGAGGAAATCGAAACCCGGGCCGGCTTTACCGTGATTATCGATTTTGCCCATACCCCCGACGGGTTGGAGCAGGTCTTGAAACTGCTTTTCACCCGGCCGGCCCGCCGGCGGATCACCCTCTTTGGCTGTCCCGGAGAAAGGGATCGGGGGAAACGGCCGCTGATGGGCCGGATCGCCGAGCTCTACAGCGACGAGGTGATCCTGACTACCGACAACCCCGCCGGAGAAGATGCGTCGGCAATTATAGATGATATCAAGAAAGGGATGCGCTGTCCGCCGCTCGTTATTCCCGACCGGCGGGAGGCGGTCTTCCATGCTCTGGCCATGGCCCGGCCGGGGGACATGGTGCTGCTGGCCGGGAAAGGAGACGAAGAGTGCCAGATCATCGGGGAGCAGACTCTCCCTTACAGTGACCGCGATACTGTTGAAGATTACATCAGGGAGACGCAGATCGGCGGCAATTAGAGGTTCGATTTGCGTGAAACTTCCCGGGGCTCTGCAATTCTTGGCTCCCCTTGTTCTCATCCGGGCTCACGGTGTGTGAATAGATGCGGGGCTGGTCATAGGCCGGCCTGTTGCGCAATGAATACAGTTGTGCTAAAATTTATCCTGAAAGTGAAGCCAGGGAGGTTGTTCAGGAATGAAAGAGAAAATTCATCCCCGCTATTTCCGCACGGTGGTCACCTGCGCCTGCGGGGAAACTTTTGAAACCGGTTCCACCAGGGAGAACCTGAAGGTGGAAATATGCTCCAAGTGCCATCCTTTCTTTACCGGCAAGCAGAAGTTCGTCGATACCGGAGGCAGGGTGGAGCGCTTCAAGCGGAAGTACGGCATGGAGTAAACAGGAAGCCGGTGTCCGCATGAACGCAGGAGGGGTGAAACGATGACAAGGCCGCAATGGGTTGGCGGGCAGGCGGTGCTTGAAGGGGTGATGATGCGCTATCACGACCGGTTGGCGGTTGCCTGCCGGCGCAGTGATAACACCATCAACCTTATTTCGGAAAAAAAAGTACCCCTGGCCGTGCGCTACTCTCCCCTGGGCTGGCCGATCCTGAGAGGCATGGTCTCTTTTTTCGAATCGCTCATTCTCGGCGTGCATGCTCTTAATCTCTCGGCGGCAGAGGTTCTTCAGGAAGAGGGGGAGGAGATGCAGGGCTGGCAGACGGTTCTGGTGGTCGTGCTTGGCCTGGCGTTGGGGGTGGGGCTTTTTTTCATCCTACCCACCTGGCTGGCCGGCTTCTTACCGCAGCGCCTGCACCCGGTGGTCTTAAACCTGGTAGAAGGGTTGATCCGGCTGGCCATTTTTCTGGCCTACCTTTTTCTGGTGACCCGATGGGGTGAAATGAAGCGTTTCTTTGCTTACCACGGTGCGGAGCATAAGGCCATATTCTGCTACGAGGCCGGTGATCCTCTGGAGGTACAGAAAGCGCAGCAATACAGCACTCACCATCCCCGCTGCGGGACCAGTTTTCTCCTTATTGTGATGGTTCTGAGCATCCTGCTTTTTTCCCTTTTCGGGTGGGTCTCTTTATGGCAGCGCATCGCTATCCGCCTGCTCATGCTGCCGCTGGTGGCCGGGATCTCTTATGAAGCGATCCGCCTTACGGCGCGCAGCCGCTCGCCGCTGCTCCGGCTGCTTACGCTGCCCGGTTTATGGCTGCAGAACCTGACTACCAACGAGCCGGATAACGGCCAGGTTGAAGTGGCTCTCTGTGCTCTGAAAGCGGTGCTGGAGCCGGATGCAGTGGAAGGCGGATCCGGGGGCCATCTCAAGCCCGGGGTGATAAATAATGTTTGAAAAAATGGAATTAATTGAAGAACGATATGGTGAGCTTGAGCGGCTCCTCAGCGATCCGGAAGTGCTGGCCCAGATGGAGCTATGGCAGCAGTATTCCCGGGAACTGGCCGAACTGGCACCGGGAGTTGAACTCTACCGGAGTTACAGAAGTTTGAACCGGGAGCTGGCTGATGCCCGCGAACTTTTACAGGAAGACAACGGGGGCGAACTTTCCGATTTTCTGCAGGAAGAGATCGAAAAGTTAACCGGGTGTCTTGAAGAGACCGTTGAAAAACTGAAAGAGCAGCTGTTGCAGCGCGATCCCCACGATGAAAAGAGTGTTTTTCTGGAAATTCGGGCGGGCACCGGCGGCGAAGAGGCCGCTCTTTTTGCCGCCGATCTTTTAAGAATGTACAGCCGCTATGCCGAGCGAAACAGCTGGAAGGTGGAGATCGTCGATGCCCATGCCACCGATATAGGCGGCTTTAAAGAGGTGGTTGCCGGCATAGAAGGCCGTGGTGTTTACAGCCGCCTGAAGTATGAGAGCGGTGTCCACAGGGTGCAGCGCATTCCGGCCACCGAATCGGGGGGACGGATCCATACTTCGGCCGCCACCGTGGCCGTACTCCCCGAAGCCGAAGAGGTGGAGATAGAGATCAATCCCCAGGAGCTGCGCATTGATACTTTCTGCTCCACGGGCCCGGGCGGTCAGAGCGTGAACACCACCCAGTCCGCGGTCCGGGTGACCCACCTGCCAACCGGGCTGGTGGTTACCTGCCAGGACGAAAAATCGCAATTGAAAAACAAGGAAAAAGCTCTCCGGGTCATGCGCAGCAGGCTGATGGATAAATATATTACCGAGCAGGAGGCCGAACTGGCCGAGGAGCGGAGATCGCAGATCGGCAGCGGTGACCGCAGCGAACGTATCCGGACCTACAATTTTCCCCAAAACCGGGTTACCGATCACCGCATCGGGCTGACCCTGCACAAGCTCGACCTGGTGCTGGAGGGTGATCTTGACGAAATCATCGACAGCCTGACTGCTTCGGCGAAAGCAAGGCAGCTGCAGGATGTAGGAAATTGAAACAGCTGGGGAACAACAACAGCACTGTTGAAGAGGCTCTGCGAAGGGCTTCTTCTTGTTTTAAAGAGGCGGGGATAGAACAGCCACGCGATGAAGCGGAAATTCTGCTGGCGCACCTGCAGGGGTGGGACCGGCTGAAGGTTTTCCTGGAGCGCTCCGCTGTTCTGGAGAAAGAGATCGCGGCGGCCTTTACAGCAGCGGTTGAACGGCGGGTCCTTGGGGAGCCGGTTGCTTATATTACCGGAAGCAAAGAGTTTTACGGCCTGGAGTTTACGATCAACAAGGAGGTTCTTATTCCCCGTCCGGAAACCGAACTGGTGGTCGATGCTGTTCTGAAGTGGGCCCGCAGCCGGGAAGGAGAAATTTACGGAGTTGACCTGGGCAGCGGCAGCGGCAACCTTGCGGTGACGCTGGCCTATCATCTGCCGGAGGCCTCTTTTTGCGCGGTCGATCTTTCAACGGGGGCGCTGCAACTGGCGGCGGCCAATGCGGCGCGTCACGGCGTGAGCGGGCGGATCCATTTTTGCCCGGGCCATTACTTTGATGCTCTTTCCGGGATAGAGCCGCCGCCCCGTTTCAACCTGATTGTCGCAAACCCGCCTTACCTGGCCACCGCGGAGATTGATACCCTGCCCCCAACAATCAGGGATTATGAACCGCGTCTTGCTCTGGATGGAGGTCCGGACGGTCTTGCCGCTTACCGGAGCATCCTGAATGCCCTGTCCTCCTTTATCCGGGGGCCGGGCTTGATCGCCCTGGAGATCGGCGCCGCCCAGGGCGGCGACATCCTTTCGCTTTGCCGGAGCCGCGATATCTTCCATACGCTTACCTTGCTGCATGATTACCAGGATCTCCCCCGTGTTCTTCTGGGACTATTTTAGCTTTTCCCCCGTGGAGGTGGCGGTCAGCCGGCCGTGGATCACCCCTTTGACCGAGAGAAGCCGGTTGGCCACCTCTTTGGCTTCACCGGCCGGCCCTTTGATTAAAAGCACCTCCAGGCAGCGGTCATGCGCCAGGTGAACATGCATCGTCGAAATGATCAGTTCAACGTAACGATGCTGCAGCTCCAGCAGAAGATCGTTCAGTCCACGGACATGGTGATCGTAAACCAGGGTGATCGTTCCCGCCACCTCGACATCGTCCCCGGACCATTCCATTTCGACCAGTTGATTCCGGATCAGGTCCCGGATCGCCTCCGAGCGGTTGGCATAACCTTTCAATACTATTTCCCGGTCAAAAGATTCAAGCAGCTCCCGGTCCATGGAGACTCCGAAACGGATTAATCCGGCCATGTTTACTTCCTCCTTAATTGTTGCGTTGAGCCCTAACTCGCGTTATCGAAGATTCCAAAACAATTATAACATCTTTTCCCCAGAATAATCCCTCAAGAATGTCTAAGAGAGACAGATAATGGCAATAATAGGGGTGAGGAGGGAAGAGCCGTGCTGCCGAACAAAGTTAAGCTCAGCGGGGTAAACACCTTCAAACTGGCGATCCTGTCGACAGAAGAGATGAAAGAGCTGTTTTGCCGGGTCAAAAAAGGAGACCTTGAAGCCCGGGATACCCTGGTCAGGGGAAACCTGCGCCTGGTTTTAAGCATCCTGCAGCGTTTCAAAAACCGGGGTGAATCACTGGACGATCTCTTCCAGGTTGGCTGTATCGGCTTGCTCAAGGCGATTGATAACTTCGAGCTGGAGCATGAAGTAAACTTTTCAACCTACGCCGTCCCGATGGTGATTGGTGAAATCAAGCGTTACCTGCGCGACAACAACAGCATCCATATCAGCCGTTCAATCAAGAGCCTCTCCCACCGGGTTCTCCAGACCAGGGAAGAGCTGCTGAAAAAAAATCACCGCGAACCCAACCTCAGTGAAATTGCCGAGGCCATGGAGATGACCACCGAAGAGGTGGTGTTTGCCTTTAACGCCGCCCAGGAACCGGTATCGCTTTACGATCCGGTTTTCCGCGACAGCACCGATCCGGTCTATGTAATGGATCTGATCAGCGACCAATCCGACAGCACCGAGAAGTGGCTCGAAAACATAGCCCTGCAGGAGGCCCTGGATAAGCTTGATCCCAGGGAAAAACGGATCATCGAAGCGCGCTTCTTCGAAGGAAAAACCCAGGTTGAAATTGCCAGGCAGGTGGGTATTTCTCAGGCCCAGGTTTCAAGGATTGAAAAAGCGGCCCTGGAGATGATCCGCCGCCACTACAAGCAGGAATCCAACCCGGAGGAGAACCGCGATGAAGAAAAGAACAATCCTTAAAGATCACTGGTTTATCTTTATGGTTTTAATTGTGATCATTGCCCTGCTGGGACCGGCATTCCGCCCGGTTCACCGGCAGGCGGGGGCCGCCTGCTGGCAGATTCATGCCGGCGAACCCGTGGTCCGGCTGCATGTGCGGGCCGCAGGCGACAGCCCGGCAGAGCAGCGTTTCAAAATGGCTCTTGCCGCCCGGGTGCGTCAGCTGCTGTCAGAAAACAGTCCGCCCGAAGCCGGTAATATTCAGATTTACCTGGAGTTTTTACAGGGTTATCTGCCCGAACTTGAAAGATCCCTCCAGGAGTTTGCCGCAGCTGCTGCGGAAGAGGCGCAAATCGGGGTACGGCTTACCCGAGAAAAATTCCCTTTGCGGACCTACGGACGCCGGATCTACCCGGCCGGAAATTACACTGCCTTGATGATCACCATCGGTGAGGGTGCCGGCGAAAACTGGTGGTGTCTCCTTTTCCCTTCGCTTTGCCTCCCTCCGGTAATATTTGACAATCACTCTGCGGAAGAAGAACAGAGATTTGAAAGCGATGAAGAAGAGAGCCTTCTCACCGCCGGCATGAAGGAGCCGCCGGATCCTGGCGCCGGCAGGCAGCCGCAGAATGCAGTTCGCTGGCGGAGCAAGGTTTGGGAATTTATCAAGCGACCGGGCCAACAAATAATTGAAAAAGCAGAGCGGATCTTCTATAATTAAATCAGCCTGGACAAATAGAGAAAATAACTTGCTTGTTCTTAGGAGGTTGGGGAGTGATCTGGCGAGATCATTTGCAAATCGCCTTCATTGCTGTTGGCGGTCTGGGGCTTTTTTTGTATGGCATCGAGCTGATGGCTACGGGGATGCAGAAGGCGGCCGGGGACAGGCTGCGCCGGATCCTCGAAGTGCTGACCACACGTCCGATCATCGGTGTTCTCACCGGAATTTTGATTACCATGCTCATCCAGAGCAGCGGAGCGACCACGGTCATGGTCGTAGGTTTTGCCAACGCCGGATTGATCAGCCTTTCACAGGCGATCAGCGTGATTATCGGCGCGAATGTCGGCACGACTGTAACAGCGCAGCTCATTTCTTTTAAAATTGAACATATCGCTTATTCTGTTATCGGCCTTGGTGCGCTCATTATCTTTTTCAGCAGGCGCAGGCAGTATCGATACCTCGGCGAGGCCATCCTGGGGATGGGTCTTTTATTTCTCGGCATCACCACCATGTCGGCCGGTTTAAGCCCCCTGAAAAAACTGCCTGCTTTCAATAGTCTCCTGGCACAATTCAGCGCTTTCCCCCTGCTGGGAGTGCTCGGCGGAGCTCTATTCACGGCAATACTTCAGAGCAGCAGCGCCTTCACCGGCGTGATCATCGCCATGAGCACGCAGGGAATGATTTCTTTGCCCGAAGCTGTGCCCCTGATTTTAGGGTCGAACATCGGGACCTGCGTGGTTGCTTTTATTGCCAGCGCGGGGACCAATGTGACTGCCCGGCGCACCGCAATGGCCCATCTTTTCTTTAATGTTATCGGGGTGATCCTCTGTCTTTTTCTACTGACACCCTTTACCAGTCTGGTCTTGAAAACAGCATCCACGGTAACCCGTCAAGTGGCCAACGCGCATACTATTTTCAATGTTCTCAACTCCGCGGTCTTCATTCTGATCCTGCCTTATTTCACCAGGTTTATCAGTTACCTGGTTCCCGGTGAAGAGGTGAGCATCGAAATCGGCCCTACATATCTGGACAAGCGGATGCTGCCCACGCCGGCGGCAGCCATCCGGGGGGCCAAAAAAGAGCTGCTGCGCATGGCTATGATTGCCCGCGAGATGATCGGCGAAGCGCTGGAGACCTTTCTAAAAAACGATTTGAAAAAGGGGGCGCATATTGAGCAGATGGAAGAGCTCCTCGACAACCTGGAGGAGGGGATTAATATCTTCCTGGCTGAGCTTTCCCAAAACCCGCTTACCGAAACTCAATCAAAAATGACCGGCCGGTTCATGTCCGCGGCAAATGACCTGGAGAGGATCGGCGATCATGCACATAATATCAAGCAGTTGGCCGAACTCAAAGTTGAGGACAGGCTCCCCTTTTCCGAGCAGGCGCTTGAAGAGCTCAGCCTGATCTATGAGAAGATCAATATCATGCTGGAGCGGGCCATCCAGGCCTTCGAGACGGAAAACAAACCGCTTGCCCGCATGGTCATGGTTGAAGACGACGAGGTTGATCTAATGGAGAAAGTTTTACGGAAAGCGCATATCGAAAGGATCAACACGAAAAAATGTTATCCCCCTTCGGGAGTGATCTATCTCGACGTATTGAGCAACATGGAGCGGATAGCCGATCATGCTACCAACATCGCCCAGCTGGTTGTCGAAGAATTTTAAGTGCGCCGGCGGCGCCGTGGAGGAATAAGATGCCGAAAGTGCTGCGGATCAACCAAACCCTGGTCCTCCCTCCCGGCCGTAAAACAGTGTTGGCCGCGGCCCGGATAATCCGCCGCGGCGGGCTGGTGGCTTTTCCCACCGAGACCGTCTATGGATTGGGGGCCGCCGCCACGGACAGGCGGGCGGTTAAGAATATATTCATAGCGAAGGGGCGTCCGGCGGACAACCCGCTGATCGTCCACGTGGCCGGCCTGGGGCAGGTTAAAGAGGTAACCTCATTTATTCCCCGGAGCGCTCTCGAGCTGATGAGGCGCTTCTGGCCCGGGCCTCTCAGCCTGGTGCTGCCCCGTTCCGCTACGCTGCCGCGGGAGGTCAGCGCCGGTTTACCCACGGTGGCGGTACGCATGCCCGCCCATCCGTTGGCTCTAAGCCTGATCCGGGCCGCGGGGGTGCCCATTGCCGCACCGAGCGCCAACCGTTCCGGGCGGCCCAGTCCGACCGCTCTCCACCATGTCCTTGAAGACCTGGCCGGGAGGATCGATGCCCTCCTCGACGGAGGTTCCTGCCGCGTAGGCCTGGAGTCAACGGTCCTTGATCTGTGCGGCGGCCGGCCTTTGATATTGCGCCCCGGCGGGATCTCCAGGGAGCAGCTGGAAGCGGCCCTCGGCACCGAAGTGGCGGAGGCGCACGGCAGCGAAGCGGATACTCCCCGGGCCCCGGGGATGAAATACCGCCATTATGCTCCCCGGGCTCCGCTGATCCTGGTTGCCGGCACCTGCGGCAGGAGGATCGCTGTGATCAGGGCCCTTGCTGCCGGTTATCAAAAAAGGGGTTTAAAGGTGGGGATTTTACAGGTCCCGCCGGGGCCGGGTCGTTTGCGGATGGCGGCGAAGCGCCTTTTTCCGGCGCTGCGCCGCTTTGATGCGCAGGGAGTAGACCTGATCCTGGCGGAGGGCGTTTCTTCGCAAGGCCTCGGAACTGCACTGATGAACCGGTTGCGCAAGGCCGCCGCGCGGACGATCAGGGTATAGGTGATGATGATGACAGAAAAGAAAACCAGTATTTTATT
>CAZPET010000001.1:14381-28758 GCA_964585625.1 uncultured Syntrophomonadaceae bacterium | reverse complement strand
GAGCCATTTGCGTTGTAAGCAAAAGTCAACTGTGAGAGAGCAATTAATACCCTCCCTAGCAGGTACGATGGTGATTTTTCTGGTGTTGTCTGGGCATTTATCCCCTCATGTTGGCATATATACCCACATCCTTACGATTTAGAGACACTGCCCCCCTGAGCTGTAGTTCCTGCTTAAAGGTCCTCTTAAGCGGACCGGACCAAACTGCGCATCAGATCCGGTCTTTTTTCCTTCACCCTGCCCAGAGCGATGACCAGCATGATACACATGGCCAGCGTACACCTGAAGTTCATCTTTTTAAGCCCTCGGATAAAATGGTGCTCAAAACCAAAGGAAACATCCAGGCGACTGTTGACCCTTTCTACTGCTGTACGTTTGCTGTACAGCTTTTTCCAGCGGTAGCTGGAACGCGGCAGGGAGGTAAAAAGTCGTTTATCCTCCGACATGTAAACGCGGATGCTGCTCTTCACCGGGCAGCTTTGCTCACCTTTACACTTTATGCCGTAGTGCCGGGCTGGGCAGCGGTATTTTAACGCCCCGCGCTTTCTCTCCACACCGGCGTAAGCCATTTCGCGTAACTTTACCTCTTGTGGGCAACAACAGTAGACGTTTCCCCGGTAATCGTAGACTATGTTCTCATGACCTTCCAACAATCGGGTTTTTTCACTGTCTTGCCAACAATCCCTGATATCAATGATCGGCCTGATGCCATGGTCTTCCCAAAGCTTTTCAATAAGCTTGCCGTCATCTAAACCCCTGTCAGCCATCATATTTTCACAGACATCAAGCACCTTCAGCCTGGTGGTAGCCAAATCGTCGATCAGGCCATGAGCCTGTTTTACCTCCGACTTCGAGGCCGGGGTTACCCTGAAAGCTACCGGTAGCTCATAATCAGCATCCACAATTAAATGCAGCTTGTAACCAAACCAGTATTGTATCTTGCTCCAGGCCGTGCCGTCCTCCCGTTTTCCCTGATAGGTTTTGGCCCCGGTATCAGCATCAAGATCCCGGCGTCCATCGGCAACCAAACCTTCTTTCGCTTTTCTGCGGGCATGACTGTCTATCGCTTTTCCATCCAGAGCCAGGTTGCGGCCAAACCCGGGCAGCAGCTTGTAGCATTGTTCCACCAGGTCTTCAAACATCTCTAAAACAATCGCCTGGTGCTTGATGATGCTTGATAAAAAACGGCTAAATGCCCACGGCGGTGGAACCATGCCCCCCTTGAACCCACACATATCTCTTAGCTGCCCGTTACGAGACAACTCTCTTCTTAAACTCTCAACTGAGGGATGCTGGTAGACCATGCCGGCTAAAACAGAATTCCACATCGGTCTCACCGGATAGTCATTGCGCCCCCGGCCCCGTTCACGTTCCAAGCATTGCATGAGCCTTTCATCCGGCATTTGCTCTAGAACAAGGCGTAGTCTTTCCAGATCACCTAGTCCCTCTAAATCTTCCCATCCAAATAGTTTCTGCTGTGGTATAATGGCCATGGAAATCCCCTTCCTTGTCTTGGGTTTTCTCACAAACTACTTAGACAAAGGGATGGGATTTTCCTTCTATTCCCTACTATGTTGTTATATTCCAAACAGATCCACTAGATCCAACCGATCAAATAGATCTACAACTGATGGGGTCAATTTCCTGGTTATCGTAGAACTTGCTTGCAGAAAGACTTATATCTCAGCCTCCTGTTGGGGTAAAATGTTTTTACCCCTGTGCGCAAAGCCTTGGCTATCAGGTGTTTTCAAAGAACGCAAATGGCTCGAGTAGTTGTCAGATGAACCTGATCAAACGAGCAGGTGGAATCATGCGGCCTTTGTTGACAAATTCCAATTGGCAGGTTATTATAAAACATAGGTTTTAAATATATGTTTTAATCACACCATTAAATTGGCTGTTTTAGTATCCGGAGGAACGATAAAACATGACCTGGTTTGGCAAGTTTGTGGTCAGATACCGCAAGGCGATCATCATCACCTACATAATTCTCCTTCTTCCCGCCATCGTTGGATTTCTCCTTACCAGGACAAATTACGACCTGCTTTCTTACATGCCTGACGAGCTGAATTCAAAAACCGGTGAAAAGTTGCTGGAAGAAAAGTTTTCTCTCTCCGGCCTGGGATTGATCATGGTCCGGGGAAAGAAGGCCTGGCAAGTCCGTGAATTGATTTCATCGATCGAGCAGGTTGAAGGAGTAAGCAAGGTTGTCTGGCTGGGTGACTTCGCCGACATCCATGTCCCCGTTGAATTTATCGAACCGGCAGTCAAAGAACAATTTGTCTCCGGGGACACCGTTCTTCTGCAGGTACAGTTCGCCGAAAATGCCCGCGCGAAGAAAACAAATGAAGCCGTCGGCGTGATCCATACAATCATCGGCGGTGACGCAGATATCCTTTTCGGCGGGGAGCCGGTTATCATCAGCGAAATGCAGGAGACCGTCGACAAGGAAATCCCCCTCTATGCCGCTGTTGCAGTAATCATGATCCTGTTCATTCTCAACCTATCGGTTGGATCATACCTGGACCCCCTCCTTTTCCTGCTCTCAGTGGGGGTGGCGGTACTAATCAACATGGGCACAAATATTTTTTTGGGTGAAATCTCATTTATTACCGCCTCGATCGTCGCGGTAATGCAGCTGGGGATATCCCTTGACTATTCCATCTTCCTGATGCACCGCTTTGAAGAAGAGAAGGCAAAGCATGATTCCATCGAAAAAGCAATGGAGTCAACAGTAAACAAAACCTTGACGGCTATCGCATCGAGCGCCCTGACCACCATCGGCGGCTTTGCCGCCCTCATGGTAATGAAAAATGGGATCGGCCGGGACCTGGGACTGGTCCTGGGCAAGGGGATCACGATCAGCCTGATCGTCAACCTGACCCTTCTCCCAAGCCTTCTCCTGGCTTTCCACAAAGCGAGCAGCCGGTTCAAGCACAGGATCATGCTGCCTTCTTTCAAGCCGATCTCCCGCTGGATTGTCAAAGGCAAATGGGCCTTGCTGATCATTTTTATTTTACTGCTGCTCCCCTCTTTTTTAGCCCAAAACCAGGTTAAATACTATTACTCCAACGAGAACTATCTGCCGCGAACAGCTCTGTCTGTAAAGGATACCATGGAAATCGCGAAAGAATATGGCGCGGCGGATGTTGTCTACGTGATCACCAGGGATGAAGGCCGGGTCCGGGAACACCAGCTGGCGGCAGAGATCAACAAGATTGCTGCCGTGGACTCGGTGGTGGCCATTTCCGAGCAGGTAGACCCGGCCATCCCCGAATCGATCATCCCCGGTGAGGTGCTCGCAGAGTTTACCGGAGAGGGATATCGCTACTGCCTTGCTTTTCTGAAAAGCATGGACGATGAGCAGATGGGCTTTGAAGCGATAGATCAGATCAGGGCCGCGGCCGGCAGGCTGCACGATCAATATTATGTCACCGGCCCCTCCGCGATGACCCGGGATCTGGCATCGCTGGTCGATACTGATGCCAGAAATGTGGCCCTGGTCTCAATTATCTGCATCGCGCTGATCGTGGCGATAAGCTTCAAGTCTTTCTCCATCCCGTTTATCTTGATTCTGGCCATTGAACTGGCCATCTGGATCAACCTCAGCTTTATTTACTACCAGAATCAGACCGTATCATCGCTTACCCCGATGATCATCGGGGCGATCCAGCTGGGGGCAACGGTGGACTACGCCATTCTTTTCGGGCTGAGATATCAGGAGAACATTTTGCTTTTCGATCAGAGGGTTGAAGCAATCAGGCAGACCATCGAAGATACCGGCCAGAGTATAATCACCAGCGCCCTGACTCTGGCTTCGGCAACTATCGGCATCGCGCTTATCGCCAGCATCAAGACCACGGGCGAGATGACCATGCTTATCGGAAGGGGGGCCATCATCAGCATGCTGGTAATTTTTCTGGGGCTCCCCCCGCTTTTTCTCTTGTTTGACAAGCTGATCGGCAAAACCACGATTGGCTGGCCCGCAACTCCCGGGAAAGCGCCGGCGCCGGGAGACCGGAACGGGTTGAATGGGAACGTTGTAAACGCCAGTGAAGCGGAATCTAAAGTTAAAAGTATTCAATCTTAAACCATCAGTCAGGGGGTCTCTTCAATGAAAAGTATTAGAAAACTTTTCCAGCCGCTGCTCTTTATTTTATTAACAAGCCTGCTAACCGGCGGAGTGTTATTCTTTTTTGAACACTCACAGAAAACAGAAGTAAGCGGAAATGAAGGAGGGCACCCCACTCCGAAAAAGGAACTTGCAGCCTCAGAAACCGGAGAGACCCTGGCGTACAAAAACGAGACTGTCTATGTTGTGCTGGATCCCGAAGGCAGGGTAATCGAGCAGAGTATCGTCAACCGGATCTACCATTGCGATAGCGAAGAAGCCGGGATGATCAAAGATTACGGCAGCTACCAGAAGATCAGCAATATGACTTCGGGAGCGGAACCGGTTTTGCAGGATAACATGGTGCTATGGGACAGCGAACTGCTTAGCGATGGCGATATCTACTACGAGGGAATCACCGGCAAAAGCCTGCCCGTGGATTTCAAGATTGACTATTACCTGGACGGCGAAACTATCGAGGCGGCCGCATTGGCCGGAAAAAGCGGTGAGCTGCAAATAGTTATTAAAGTTAAAAATAACCTGGCGGTAGAAGGAGCAGTCGCCTACCGGGATTACCACGGAAAAAGCGCTCAAAAGCAGGATGTCAATTATATACCGCTCCTGGTGCAGGGTACGTACACGGCCGACCTGAACATATTTTCTGATATTGAAGCCGGCGACGGCGTGGGCATCGTCACAGGGCAGAACATGAATATCAGCTTCATGGCCTTTCCTTACCCGGAAGCAGAGATAGTCTTAACCATGCGGGGAGAAGACATTGAGCTGAACCAGATCATGATGGTGATCATCCCCCAGCTTCCCCCGATCCCCGAAGTGGATATGGAAGACGATCTTGTTGAGCTGATCGATGGCATTTCGGCCGTAAGTGAAGGTTTAACGGAGCTTCATGACGGCGCCGATCAGATCTATCAGGGCTTCAATCAATTTAGAAATGAAAGCAAAAACATGCTTTCGGAGATGGAGCCCCTGGTCTCGCTGATCGAAGAATTTGCAGGGTTAATCGATGAAACCGTCTCAGATATCGATGAATATATGCCGGAAGATCTTGAAGAGATGCTGCGGCAGATCGAGGAACTTCTGGAGCAGCTCGATGAACTGCCCGACCCTGCGGCCGTATCCGGCGAAATTTTATCTATAAAAAGAAGGATTGAAAAACTGGAAGAGCAAAATAGCAGTCTGGGTAGAGATGGGGCGGAGCTGTCATCCACCAGCGCTCTGGTAGCGTCTGAAGCGCATAAATTGATCGCTGAAAACGAAGAGGGATCGGAGCTCTATGAACTGGGCCGGCTGTTGCTGACCCGCGAGGAGCAGATCAACCGGGTGGTTGCCGGCAGCGGTGTGCTCGCCCGGGATTTAACCGGTTTGCATGAGACGGCGGCAGCCCTGCAGTCCACATGGGATGAAACATTTATGCAAAAGCTGGTAGAACTTCTGGATAACAGGGAGGATGCCGGCAAAAGGCTGGAGCAAATGTTGGATCATCTGAGGTCTTTTTACGAAGCCCTTTTGGAGTTCGGGGAGCATATTGATGATATCAGCGGGCTCTATGCAAAAGCAGAGGAGATCTTTGAAAAGTTGAACATGCTGCCGGGCGCGCTAGATGAACTGGTCGGCGCACAAAAAATGATCCGGGACGGTATCGGGGAGATCAACGTCAGGGGTATTCTGGAAATGAAAAAAGGATTAGTAGATGGGGTTAACGAAATAAGATTTGGCAAGGCAAAAGTAGATCTGATGCGCTCACTGGCAGACGGCTACAGATCGCATGCCGACAATGAAAATAACGTTAGGAGCAGCGTCCAGTTTATTCTTCAAACTGAAACTATAGAGCGGCAAGAAACAGAAACGCCTGATTTTAGTGAGAAGGAAAATGAGCAGAGCGCAATGGAAAAGGCCTGGTATATTAACCTGTGGTCAAGGTTTCTGGACCTTTTTGCCTCATTTTCCTTGAGTTGAGCATGATATCCTTATAATTGAAAAAGAATAGTGCATTAGCCATTCTGGTATTATACCGTCACGAACCGGAAGAAACCGGGTCCGCAGCCCGGTCACCGGCAGGTTGGCCACTTGCCCCGTGGAAAGAGAGGTGAGAAGAAAATGAACGTGGAAAAACCGGATACCCGGTCGAGGATCATGAAAGCCGCCGTGGAGATAATCGGCCGGGAAGGAAACCTGGGTGTTACCATCAGGGAGATTGCCGACAAGGCCGGGGTTAACATCGCCGCGATCAATTACCACTTCAGCTCCAAAGAGAACCTGATCGAAGAGGTTGAACGCGTCACCATGGAGCAAATTACTTTGATCTACAACCGCCTGCTCGACGAGACGGGGAGCCCCCGGGAGCGGCTGATGAACTGGGCCGATGAATTGATGGGATACCTCATCGATTACCCGGGTATCCTCTACATGATCGGCACCCGGGTTCTGCAGAGCGACAATAAAAGCGCCGGTCTGGCAGACTATCTAAGCGTTTCCGATACAAGACTGAACCCGGTTGTCCGGGAGCTGACCGGGGTCAGCGATCAGAGATTACTTTCTTTCAAAGCGCTGCAATTGCTCTCCGGCGTGGTCTACCCTACACTGATCTACTCAGGGACCAAGAAAGCCCTCGGACAAATCATTAGCAGCGACCGTGTCCGCAAAAAGTATCTGGCAATGCTCATCGACAGCCTGGTTAAATCTGACGGCAAAGAATCATAAGTTCTTTTATGAGGCAATGATATTTTTTATTCTACTACGGTCATTAAAAATCTCACTTTCTTTCACCGGTCGATCATAAGCCCGTCTCAAGTGACGGGCTTATATATATGGGACACCGGGCGGCACTCGCCGCAGGATTACCGCGGCAGCGGCAGGACGTAATAGAGCACCGAGAAGAAATGGCAGATGCTGCCCCCCAGCACGAAGAGGTGCCAGATAGTGTGATTGAACAGGTTGTGCGTGCGGGCATAAAAGAAGACACCGGCAGAGTAGAGGATACCGCCCGCTACCAGCAGGATGACACCTCCCGGGGCCAGGTTCTGCAGCAGCGGTTTAATCGAACCGACGATCAGCCAGCCCATGACCACATAGACGATCGTCGAGACTACGGCATAACGGTCTACAAAGAAAGCCTTGAACACAACCCCGGCCACGGCCAGTCCCCAGATAATCCCGAACATGGTCCAGCCCAGGGCGCCCCGCAGGGTCACCAGGGTGAAAGGGGTATAGGTGCCGGCGATAAGCAGAAAAACGGCCGAGTGATCCAGGATCCGTAAAAAGTGCTTCACCCGCTTGTTCTGAAAACTGTGGTAGAGGGTAGAGCAGAGATAGAGGAGAACCAGGGAGGCGCCGTAGATACTGAAACTGACGATATGCCAGGCGTTGCCGTAAATCGCGGCATAGACTATTAAGAGAACCAGTGCTGCAACGGCCAATCCCGTGCCAAATCCATGGGTCACGGCGTTGGCGACCTCATTCCAGGGAACCATTTTTTTTACGTTTTCCATGTGTCTTGACCTCCTTGGACCATTATAACAGAGATCTTCGCGAGTTTTTGCCAATCCGCAAAATGATCGCTGCCTAAATGTTATTGTTCGTGCAGGAAACGAGATGGGTCAAGTAGAATTTTCAAGAAAACACAGGTGATTGGAGGCATCAGCTTGATTTTAACGACAACTCCCAGTGTCGAGGGTAGAAGAATTGTTGAATACAGGGGCATAGTCTTTGGTGAAGTTATTGCCGGTGTCGACTTTATCAAAGATTTTGCAGCCGGCCTGAGCAACTTTTTCGGAGGGCGTGCCGGATCGTACGAAGGAGAGCTGGTTGAAGCAAGAGAGGCAGCCCTGTCGGAAATGTCGAACCGGGCCGCCGCTCTTGAAGCCAACGCGGTCATCGGCGTGGATATTGACTACGAAGTATTGGGCCAGGGGGGCAACATGCTCATGGTAACCGCCTCCGGCACGGCTGTAGTCATAGAATAGGCAGGAATTAAACGAGATTCTTCGCTTCGCTCAGAAAGACAGAAAAAGGGGTTGTGGGGGCAGGCATGCCTCGCGAAGACCTGTATTACTTACAACAAACCCGAGGGACAAGGGGACAGGTTCCTTGTCCCTCCCTTATCTTACCGCTTTATTCTTCACCGATAATTGTGAGAAAGACAGTGTTGCTGTCATATTCAAGCTCTACGTCGGCGGGGATATGCAGATAGAGCATCTGGGCAAACTCAACCCGGGCCGCATCAAGATTATTGAATAATAACCATTCAATATACCCGACCTCGTTTTTTTCTGAAAACTGACCGAAAGTAAAATCCCTGTCAAATGCTTTGATTTCAGCTTTGTAATATCCTGCGCCGGATATGCTTAACCTGTTACCTGTTAAAGCAACCCGGTAAGGCTCCAGCCGTTCAAGTCTGAACCGCCAGGTCAAAAAGGATTCTGCGCGGTACTCAAATGCGGCTATTTCCCCCGTTCCGGGCGCTGATCTTTTAACCAGAACCCAGGCAACAGCTCCATCTCTGTCCGAAGTGATCTCCAGGCGATCACCATCATAATCAAAGCGCCACTGTTTATACAGGTAGACGCCGTCCAGTTGATCCACTTTACCCTGATACACCAGCTCGCGAAATATCTCGATGTCAACCCTGCCGTCGGATTCTGTACCCGGATAGCTCAGGGCATCTTTGGGCAAGAGGTAAAACAGCGCCAGCGATGCCAGCAAAATGGCGCCGTAAGCGGTAAAGATATATCTGTAGATTTTTAACTGCATTTTCAACCCCTCCACTCCATCTTATTGAACCGGCACATCACCGGACCTCGGTTCTATTTGAAAGCAGTATGGCGCCGATCCATAACAGCGCAGCGCTGATGATTATTTTTAAGGCAAAGAGGGGCGGCGACCCTTCGAGAGTAAAGAAATCTATCTGCCGGAATATCCTGATATGTTCGTTTGCAGCTTCATAGAAAAAAGTGCCCAATAGTAAGGCGGGCAGAATTACGAACAGGGATTTATGCAGCTGGATCAATGCACCGGCGAAATAACCGGCTGCGCTGAATAGAAGCAGGTATAACCCGGCTACAGCCATTCCGGAGAACAGCTTTCCGGGTTCAACAAAGAAATTATAGCCGATAATTTCCGCATTTCCGCCGGTAAAATAGACCATATTTCTCAGCAAGATCGATCCCAGCGTGGCGGTAACCCCACCGGCCATGCTGGCGGTAAGCAGAAAACCGATATTGGCCAGGTTGGCGCTGAGCCGGTTGGTGACAAAGGAAAAGTCAATATTGCGGCAGAGCGGGAGAGTCAGGATAAATGAGTTGGCCAATGTCCACAAGGCGGTAAAGAGAAATATGCCCGTTCCCGAATATAATTTTACCTCTACAAGTATATTGCTCCAGCTGATACTGCTTGTTCCCGCCATGCCGCCGGCAGTAAACAGCAATGCAATCAGTTGAACTGCTACCAGAGATACAAACAGGTTGGCATAAGCCTGGAGCTTGAAATAATACTGCTTTTTAACAATCGCCCACAGGTTAGTTTCGGTTAAAGACATCATCGATCCCCCCCCTGGTCCTGGATGTGAGGTATACACAGAGGTCTTCAGCGGACACGGGCAGAACTTCCAGACCTGCCGCCCTGACCTCTTCCAGCGCCGCCCCGGTAAAGCTATTTCGCACGGCTACGTAGACGCTATTTTTGCCGAACTGTTCCCGTCGATATATTTCCTTGTCAGCAGCGAACTGTTTGACCGTATCTTCTTTACCTCTCAGCCCTACCGCATAATCGCGAAGTTCGGTTACAGGCAGCTGCAGGAGCTTTTGCCCTTCCCTCAAAAGCAGGATCTCCTCCAGGATATCTTCGATCTCTTTAAGAAGATGGCTTGAAAATATGATTGTGCGCGGATGCTGCAGGTAGTCCTGCAGCAGCGCCCGGTAAAAATCTTTTCTCACGGCTGCGTCCATCCCGACGGTAGGTTCGTCAAAGATGGTTAAAGCGCAGCGGGCAGAGAGGCCGATGATCATATTGAATGTGCTTTTCATTCCCTTCGAAAGGTTCTTGTGAAGCTGGCGGGGGTTGAAAGAGAAGTAATCAAAAAGACGCAGGGCTAGCTCATGATCCCAGTTTTGATAAAAGCGCCGCGCGGCATCGAGGGTGTCAGATATATTCAGAGTAGCCGGCAGGGATAGGTTATCATCGACAAAGACCGTGTTCGCCGATACTTTCAAGTTATTGAAGGGCTGCCCGGAAAACACCTTCACTTCTCCCGCTGTTTTCTTCAGGTAACCGGCCACGATCTTCAGCAAAGTGGTTTTGCCGGCGCCGTTCGGTCCGACCAGCCCGGTGATCGTGTTTTCCTTAATCGAGAAAGATAGATCACGCAAAGCAACAGTGCTTCCGAAACGCTTGCTCAGCCCCCGGCATTCAATTACATTCATGTCCTCTCCTCCTTATCCCGCTGTCGCACATTTTTGAACATGGCGATCAACTCGGTTTCAGAAATCTTCAAAATTTCGGCCTCTTTGACCAGCTCCAGCAGACGCTCAAGGACCAGTTCGCGGCGTTTCCTGCGAATGATCTCTATGGCTTCATGAGAGACGAACATGCCCAGGCCTCTCTTCTTGTAAAGGATGTTTTCGACTGCCAGAATATTTAAACCCCGTGCCGCGGTGGCGGGGTTGATATTGAACATTTCAGCCAGCTGGTATTGGGAGTAAATCTTTTCGTCTGCGGTTAGATTTCCCGACAGGATCTCCGTCTCCAGCCATTCGGAGACCTGGAGATAGATCGGTTTCATATCGCCGGCAGCAAAAATCATTTGATTAACACCCCAGTATCATAGTGCATTAGTCCTGTAATGTAGTATATTACAGATTTTATTTTTGTCAAGAGTTATTTTTGAAAAGGGCAAGAAAATAAACCTGAAAAACAGGTTGTCTATAGAAGCAACAAACCGGAGAGAAGGAAGGATTGGGACAAGGGACCTTTCCCCTGCCCCACTTCACGTTGCTATTGTATATGTTCCACGGCGGCAGGGGAGAAGCTGGAATTTTATTATTTGCTACGGGAGCTTGAGGATGACCAGGCGCTGCTGCTGCCCGAATTCAATGGCTTCTTCCTTGGTTGCTACCGCCAGGTCGATGTCGTTGGGACCGATGGCGCCGCCGCGGTCGTTTACCCTGCGCCAGCCCAGCCCTTCCACGTAGATCCTGGTGCCCAGGGGAATATTGGGCCCGGCGGCTGCGGTTTCCCCCGGCACTACTTTTTCGCCGCTGTAGGTCAGCGATGGGTCGCCAGAAAAATCATAACCGCCAATGGCGCCGGCGCTTAGCGGGGCATACATGGTGATATTCATCAATTGTACCTGGTACTGCTCCGATTCATGCGCCATTTTCCGCGCATCGAGCGCCTCTCGTTTTGCCTGGTGCAGCTGCCCGATATAAAAGATATTCATCAAAGCAAAGAGAACAGCGACGGTAACCATCAACACCAGTAGCCGGCGGTCCATGATCCCACACCTCTATTCCGGGAAACATAAATTGCTGTACCTATTATCTGCAGCTTGCCGAAGTTTAACCTTAAATATGGGAACGGAAGTTATGCGATAAGAGAGGCTTGCCAGGTTGGTTTTAGTTGATATTGCTTGACTTACGTTGAGATACCGGTTATAATCGGAGCGGAGGTGATCTTATGTCCGGTGATCAGGAGCTGATCACAGCCCATGCGCTGGCCGAAGCCCTGAACCTTTCAGTGGAGACCATCTGGAGATACACCCGGGAAAATACAATTCCCTGCATCGAGCTGGGGCCCCGGCAGTATCGCTACCGTCTTCACGAGGTGATCACAGCGCTTTCGGGGGCTGCTGTCCGCGAGGAAGAAACCGGTTATAAAAGCGATCCCGAAAAAAAGTTAACCTACCGGGATTACCTGGAGATACCGGATGAACCGGGCTACCGTTTCGAGATTCTCGAAGGCATCCTGGTCAAAGAACCGTCGCCCAATGTATTGCACCAGAGGGTTTCCCGCAGGCTCCAGCGGATCCTTGAAGATTATTTCTGGGCGACCGACCCCAAGGGTGAGGTATTCGACGCGCCGCTGGACATGACCCTCGGTGAGATGACCGTCGTTCAGCCGGATCTGTTCTACGTGTCTGGCGAGCAGAAAAGTATTGTCAAAGAAACCCGGATTGACGGCCCGCCGGCGCTGGTAGTTGAAGTCATCTCTCCTTCCGGCAGCCGCAAGGACCGGGTTCAAAAAATGCAGATCTATCAAAAAGCAAAGGTGCGGCACTACTGGCTGGTGAACCCCACAGAGAAAACTCTGGAGTGCTTCTCCCTGAAGAGCGATCTCTACGCCCTGGTAGCTTCCGGCATGGACAGCGACGTGGTAATACATCCGGATTTTGAAGGGCTGGCTCTCGATCTTTCTGTTTTGTGGCTGTAAGTATACCTTGCAGGATTACAGCGCGGGCCGCTCCATCATTCTAACTTCCGCGGCGGAGCGGCCCAGAGGCTCGAAAGCTTAGGCACCGCAGTGAACTAAAAACCGGGGCAATATATTCAGCCCCGGTTCAATCTTGTTGGTAGCCCCAGGGGGATTTGAACCCCCGATACCGCCTTGAGAGGGCGGCGTCCTCACCGCTAGACTATGGGGCCATAACGGCTGCGGGATGGCAATCCAAATACAATTCACGCTTTTCAACCATTACACCGCCAAATAATTCCCCCGCGATAAGTAAGATAACACAATCATCTCGTCACGTCAAACCGTAGTTGTCAACAATGTAACAAAATGAGGTGTCAGAGAAACGTCCCCCTGTCACCCCCAGTTGGAGAGCTCTACAAAGCGGGCGGAGGCGATCACGTCGAGCTGTCTGAGCCTCTGCATCACTTCCTGGGGAATACGGTCATCGACCTGCAGGACCATCATCGCTTCGCCGCCGACTGATTGCCGGCCCAGCTGCATGCTGGCGATATTGACATTCTCATCTCCCAGCAGGCTGCCCACCTTTCCAACCACGCCCGGGCGGTCATGATGGGTCGTGATCAGCATGCAGCGGGCGGGAACCACTTCGATACGGTAATCGCCGATCTGGGTAATCCGGATATCATCATGGCCCAGCAGTGTTCCGGCGAGGCGCTGCACCGCCGCGCCGTCCCGGACAGCAATCTGAACCAGGCTGCTGTAGCTTTTTACCTCTGCAGTGGAGCTTTCCCGGACCCGGATCCCCCGCCGCTGCGCTACCAGGGAGGCGTTGACCGGGGTCACCGGGATATCGACAATACCCTGCAGCAGCCCGGCCAAGCAGGATGAGGTCAGGGGAACCAGAGGCAGGGAGGCGATCTCCCCGGAATAGGATACTTCAATCTCATCGATCGAGCCGCTGAACAGCTGCATGTAAAAGTTACCCAGCAGCCGCATCAAGGGCAAATAGGGCTCCAGCGCCGCGGCTGCTTCCGGCATCAGCGCCGGGACGTTCACCGCCGAGGTAACCGGCTCCCCGGAGAGCGCCTTCAGCACCTGCTCCGCCACCTGCAGGGCCACGTGGGCCTGGGCTTCGCGGGTGAGGGCGCCGAGATGGGGCGTCGCGATCACATTGTCCAGCTGCAGCAGCGGGCTGCCGGCCGGCGGTTCCTTTTCGAAAACATCGAGCGCCGCCCCGGCTATTTTCTTCTCAACCAGGGCGCGGTAGAGGGCGGATTCGTCAACAATGCCCCCCCGGGCGCAGTTGATCAGCATCGCTTCAGGTTTCATCAGGGCGATCTCCTCCGCTCCGATGAGGTGGCGCGTGGCCGGCATGAGGGGAACGTGCAGCGAGACAAAATCAGCCTGCCGCAGCAGCGCGGGGAGCTCGACCAGCTCCACCCCGATCTTGGCGGCATGCTCCGCCGAGATATGGGGATCGCAGGCTAAAACTTGCATTCCCAGGGCCCTGGCCCGGCGGCCGACCTCGCTTCCCACGTGGCCCAGCCCGATGATGCCAAGTGTTTTCTGGTTCAACTCTATCCCCAGAAAGCGCTCCCTCGTCCAGGCGCCCTGTTTGACAGAGTAATTTGCCCCGGGAATGTTCCGGGCCAGCGAAACGAGCAGCGCCAAGGTGAGCTCCGCCGCCGAGACGGTATTGGCTTCGGGAACGTTGACCACGATGATCCCTTTTTCGGTAGCTTTGGGCACATCGATATTGTCCACCCCGACGCCGGCTCTCCCGATCGCTTTCAACCGCCGGCCCGCTTCGATCAGATCAGCGGTTACCCTGGTGCTGCTGCG
>CAZPET010000001.1:0-14281 GCA_964585625.1 uncultured Syntrophomonadaceae bacterium | reverse complement strand
CTTTCAACCGCCGGCCCGCTTCGATCAGATCAGCGGTTACCCTGGTGCTGCTGCGCACAATCAGGGCATCGTAATCGCCGATAATCTGCTGCAGCTCTTCCGACGAAAGCCTGGGCCGCAGATCGACCTGTGCATGCTGCTGCAGCAGCTCCAACCCTTGTGGAGAGAGGGGATCGCTGACCAGTATTTTCATATTGAGGCTACCTCCATTTCTTGATCTTAATCGAGGTGATCACGAAAACAGGTCACCTGGACCAGCCTGCTTCCGGTTATTTCCGGCAGGCCGAATCAAATTGATTATAATTTACCATATTTCCGATGGCAGGTCCATGTGATCAGCAAATCATATTCCGGAAGGCCCCCGGAAGCACTCGCAGGACGAACGCAGGGTAGTCCGGCATCAAAGAAGGCTATCACGGGCGGCCGCTGGAAAGGTGCAGCGGCGTACCAAATACGGAGAGCGAAGCCTCCCAGACAGTTTCACTGAGCGTCGGGTGCGGATGGATCAGCCGCTCCAGCTCGGATACCTTCGCTCCGGCAGCCACGGCCAGGGTGCCCTCCTGGATCAGATCGGAGGCATGCGGTCCAAGGATATGCACTCCCAAAACGGTCCCCTTTTCAGCTTCGGCGATAATTTTAACCACGCCCTTCCCCTCGCCCTGAAGAAAGGCTTTACCGTTGGCGCTGAAGGGGAATTTGCCTACCCTGATTGAATATCCCTTCGCCCCGGCTTCTTCTTCGGTCAGTCCGGCGCGGGCCAGTTCTGGATCTGTGAAGATGCATACCGGAACAGCATCTCCGAGAAAAGAGACGTTTCCGCCGGCGGCATTTTCCGCGGCGACAACCCCCTGGTGAACGGCAGTGTGGGCCAGAAAATAACCCGGCGTGGCGGTATCGCCTACAGCATAGACCCCGGGAACGCTGGTGGCCATCATCTCGTTGATCTCAATACCGCGATTGTTGTAGTTAATTCCGGAGCCTGCCAGATCCAGCCCCCCGAAAGCAGGCTGCCGCCCCACCGCTACCAGGACCTTTTCCGCGGTGAGTCTCTCCTCTCCACGGGGGCTCTCCACAGCCAGGATGAGCCCGCCTTCCGGATCGGCGCTGATTTCGCGCAAAGCCGTCCCCGTCATCACCCGGATCCCCTGCCTGCGCAGGTACGGCGTGAGCCGGCGCACCATCTCGCGATCTTCACGGCGCAACAAGATGCTCCGTTGAACGATGGTCACAGAAACGCCGAAAGCGGCAAAAATCGAGGCCATTTCCAGGGCAATAACGCCGCCGCCGATTACGGCTAGACTGCCGGGCAGCTCTGTCATATCCAGCGCCTCCTGTGAATAGATCACCCCGGGCAGATCCAGCCCGGGGATAGGAGGCACGATCTCCCTGCTGCCGGTGGCGATGATCAACCTGTCCGTCCCGGCGGTGCGCCTCTCCCCGTCAGGCAGGGTTACCTGAACCCGCTTTGCCGGGAGAAGGTCGGCCCGGCCCGGCCAGACCGCCACGCCGGCTGACTTGAGCAGCCCCTCCAGGCCTCCCACAAGATTATCCACCACGGCCGCCTTGCGATGCTGAATCCTGGCATAGTCAAAACCGACCTCGCCTGTACGGATGCCGAAGGCTCCGGCATCTTGAAGTTTACGATAAAGTGATGCGCTGTGAACCAGGCTCTTTGTGGGAATGCAGCCGTGATTCAGGCAGGTGCCGCCGAGGCGATCCTTTTCAACGAGAAGGGTTTTTAACCCCCGGGCGGCTCCCCGCAGCGCCGCGCTATAGCCGCCCGGCCCTCCGCCGATAACAGTAAGCTCAAATTTTTCCATAATGTAACTCCCTCCTGTAAAAGGTGTCAGGGGACGGTTCTGTTGACACCTTATTGATCAATATTTCAGGGACTGTCCCCCTCTCCCTGGCCCTCTCCCCCCGAGGGGAGAGGGGACGGTGATCGGGAAGAAGGAACGCTAACCGTGTCATCCTGCCCGATCCATTCTGCATTAAAGAGGCGGGCAAAGCCGGCAGCTATTGCAGCGGCCAGTTCATCTTTATTGATGTTATATCCCAGATCCAGGAGACCGGCGGCCTCTCGTCCCAAATCCTCAAGATAAGTCTCCTCCCGCCCGGGTTGAAGCTGCAAGACCTGGCGGTAGATCTGAATCGGCAGTTCCAGCAGGATCGAGCCGTGCTGGAGCAGCACGCCATCCCGGCGCATCTGCGCGCTGCCGACTACCTTTTTCCCGTCTACTTTCAGTTCATAGGCCGAGGGTGTATCAAAGCAGGATCCGGGGGCCAACCCGGCGCCCCGCATATTTCCCGGGCTGAGCTCCGCTTCAATCTCCAAGATCGCAAAGGCATCCAACAAAGCCCGGCTGATATAACAGTATGACGGCACCACTCCCGCAGGGAGCAGAGTCCGGTTGTCGGGAATGATAAAACTGTAAGTCAGTTCCCGGTCGTGCAGCACTGCGCGTCCCCCGGTCGGCCGGCGGACAATCCCTACACCGAGACGGCGGCATGCTTCCAGGTCGGCTACCTCTGAGGCTTTCTGGAAACGGCCTAGGGAGAGTGCCGGCGGCGCCCAGCCGTAGAGGCGCAGCGTCGGCGGCGCTTTACCGGAGGCTACTTCTTCGAGGATCTTCACATCCCGCTGCATGTTCGCTGCTCCGGGCATGGGAGGATCATAAATCAAACGCATTTTTTTAGCCAAATTTAATACCTCCAATCCCCCCTCTCCCTAACCCTCTCCCCCAAGGGGAGAGGGAACAGTGATCGGTGAAAGAGAACGCCGGCCTACCTCCCCCGGAAGGAGAAGAAACAGAGGTGTCAGAGGTACGTCCCCTGTCACCCCTGTCACCCTCGGGGGACGGAGATCAGGGAGAGAGCGGCGGCGGTTTCGGATGCGCTTAAAGGGCGCGGGTAGTTGTAGATAAAGCCGCCGGGCCTTTCATTGAAATAGGGGCGGTTGCAGCCGGGGCAGCCGCCGGTTTGAAAGGCCTCTCCCCCGCTTAGAAGGCGCCGCATTTCGGTTTCGTCGATCCCGAGGGAGGTCAACCGGCCTTCTCTGAAGCGCAGATCTTTCCACGAAACATGGCCGTGCCGCAGCAGGTAATGAAGCGCCTGCAGGCGGCGGTATGAGGCCGGTTCGGGAGGAGGATGACCTTCCAAAGAAGTACCCTTGAGCGGCGTAAAAGCAAAGAGGGCAACCGTGATCTTTTCCCGCAGCAGCAGATCGAGAAGTACGGCCACCTCTTCTTCGGTCTCGCCGAGGCCGCAGATAATGTGCGTGCTCATCCGGCCCGGCCGGAGGCGCGCGCAATCCAGCAGCAGCCCGAGGCGTTTCTGCAGGTCGCCGCCCTTGTAACGGGCATAGATTTCACCAGAAGCTGCATCGAGGGCAATGGAGATCCGCTCTGCACCGGCTTCAAAAAATGAGGCCGCCTCCGCGGTTGACCGAACCGGAGCGGAAAGGGAGAGCGGCAGGGTCACCGCCTCCTTTAAACGCCGGACCAACCCGGCCACGATTTCGCTCCCGCCCGGCTCACAGACCGCCTGCAGGCAGATCCGCTGCAGCCCTTCACGGGCCGCCCGCTGCAGCCCGGCGACCACTTCATTCTGCGGAAAAGGAGGCCAGGTTACCCGGCCGAGCCGTCCTCCCCGCCCGCCCGCTCCCCGCGCCTGCGGGCAGAAAGCACAGTTCATCCGGCAGCCTTCACCGTGCAGCAGGTAGGCCGTTGCCGGCAAAGTTTCCGCCTGCATCTTGATCAAACCAAGGCGGGCCGCCGTCCCCAGGGAAAGACGGATCATAGCGCACAGCACTCCTTTCCATAATTAACCTTCAGCCTCATCTTCACGGCGAGCCGCCTCGCTGCGGCGGTGGGCCGGACAATTTTGTTTATTCCGATCCCCAGGGCGAGGCAATCGAGCTCTTCACGGTGGCGCCCGCCCGGACGCATGCAGCCAAGGTAGAGGGGGGTACGTGGAAAAAGTACCCGCGCCTCGGCCAGGACCGCCGCCGTCTCTTCCGGAGACGGCGGAGCCGCACCGGCAAACGCTGTCCCCGGGGTGGGACGGAAGACGATAAAGCTGATCGCCTCCGCCCCCTCCCGGCGCAGAATTTTCAACGCCCGGTACTCGCTCTCAATCCGCCCGCCCATGATCCCGATGCAGATATGGGGTACCACGCGGCAGTGACGGCGCAGGTAACGATAGGAGCGGATGTAATCATCGGGTGAGGCCTGCAAGCCGTAGACCTCTTCAATCACCGCCCGGTCCACCACAAAGTCAAAGGAAACCACCCGGGCAATCCCCCCGATAGCGGCGGCATCTGCCGCGCCGACCAGCCCCGGATGAAAGTTAAGCGAGCCCCGCAGCGCCAGCGCCTCCAGCTCCGCCCACCTCTCACGGTGCGGCACCCGGCCCTCCGGGTTACAGCCGCCGCTGACGAGGAAGCTCTTGACCCCCTCCCCCCGCCGGCCCAGCGCTTCCTCCAGCCCAACCATCCCCTGCAGGTAGTGCCCCCCGCAGTGGGCACAGTTCAAGGCACATTCCTTGCCGGTGACGCTGACCGGCAGGGTCAGGCGGGGGGAGATAAATTCCACCCGGTCCGGGATAAAGTCCCCCCGCGTGCGCCGGCCGGCCCAATCCTGACCCGTCTTCAATCGTCCTCCTCGCTCCAGCAAACCCTGGGATTGCGGGCGGCACTCACTTCATCGAGACGCCCCACCGGGGTGGTATGAGGCGCAGCGGTAACACGCGCCGGATCTTCTTCAGCCAGGCGGGCGATCTCTTCCAGCGTCTCCGCAAAACGGTCCAGGGTCTCCTTGCTCTCGGTCTCGGTCGGCTCCACCATGAGCGCTTCATCAACGATCAGGGGGAAGTAGACCGTGGGGGGATGAAAACCGTAATCGAGCAGCGCCTTGGCAATATCCCCGGCTGAGACCCCTTTCTTCTTCTGCTCCCGCGCCGAAAGAACGAACTCGTGCTTGCAGCGCCGGTCATAGGGCAGGGCATAGCTTTTTTTCAACCGCTGCATCAGGTAGTTGGCGTTGAGAACGGCATCGGCGGCCGCCTGCCGCAGTCCCGCCCCCCCCATCATCACCATGTAGGTATAGGCTTTTACAATCACCCCGAAATTCCCGTAGAAACCGTGCACCTTGCCGATGCTTAGGGGGAGATCGTCCTTCCAGTAGTAACCTTCTTCACCCCGCTCCACCAGCGGCACCGGCAGGAAGGGCACCAGGTGCTCCTTCACTCCCACCGGCCCGCTGCCGGGGCCGCCCCCGCCGTGCGGCGTGGGGAAGGTTTTGTGCAGGTTCAGGTGAACGACGTCGAAGCCCATGTCGCCGGGCCGGGCGTGGCCCATGATCGCGTTCAGGTTGGCCCCGTCGTAGTAGAGCAGCCCCCCCGCATCGTGAACCGCGGCGGCAATCTCGAGGATATCCTCTTCAAAGAGACCCAGGGTGTTCGGGTTGGTCAGCATCAGTGCGGCAACATCATCATTGAGAGCAGCACGAAGCGCCTTCAGGTCAACCAAACCCCGCTCGTCGGAAGGGACCTCCCTGGTGCGGTAGCCGGCCATGGCCGCCGAAGCGGGGTTGGTCCCGTGTGCCGAATCGGGAATGAGCACTGTTTTTCGACGGTCATTCCTTGATCTGTGATAGGCGCTGATCAGCATCATCCCGGTCAGCTCCCCGTGCGCCCCCGCCGCCGGCTGAAAGGTAACCCGCTCCATCCCGGTTATTTCAGCCAGGTAGGCTTCGGTGCGATAGAGCAGCTCCAGGGCTCCCTGGACGCTCTCGACCGGCTGATCGGGATGGATGCAGGCGAAACCGGGCAGCCGGGCGGTCTCTTCGTTGACTTTCGGATTATATTTCATCGTGCATGACCCCAGCGGGTAGAAGCCGGAGTCAACCCCATGGTTGCGGGTCGAAAGTGCGGTATAGTGACGCACCAGCTCCCCTTCGGAGATTTCGGGAAGCTCCAGGGGGATCTTCCTTTGCATCTGTGCCGGCAGCAGCTCATCAACGGGCTTTACCGGCAGGTCGGGTTGCGGCAAAGAGCAGCCGCGCCGTCCCGGAGCGCCCAGTTCAAACAGCAAGGCCTGTTCTTTTCTCATGACCACCCCTCCAGTGCCCCGATCAGGGCATCGATCTGTTCCCGGGTCTTCGTTTCGGTAACGCAGAAGAGCATCGCCGGTCCTATTTCCGGATAGTAAGGTTCGAGAGCGAGCCCGCCGATAATCTTATGCTTTAGCAGATGGCGGTTGAGGCGCTCACCGTCACCGGGAAGCTTTACCGCGAACTCCTTGAAGTGCACCCCGGGAAAAGCCTGCGCAAAGCCGTCCAGCGCGGTAATCTTCTCCCTGGCGTAAGCGGCCTTATGCAGGCAGAGCTCCGCCACTTCGCGCAAGCCGGCCGGCCCCATGGCCGCAAGGTAGACCGTTGCGGCAAGAGCGTTGAGCGCCTGGTTGGAGCAGATGTTCGAGATGGCCCTTTCGCGGCGGATATGCTGTTCGCGCGTCTGCAGGGTCAGCACAAAACCGCGCCGGCCGTCGCTGTCTACGGTTTCCCCGACAATCCGGCCGGGAATCCGCCGGATCAGCTTCTGCCGCGCGGCGAAGAAACCGAGCAGGGGGCCGCCGAAAGATGGCGGATTGCCCAATCCCTGCCCCTCGCCGGTAACGATATCGGCATCGTATTCCGCCGGGGTCCGGCAGAGGGCCAGAGAGATCGGATCCACCGAGAGAACCAGCAGCGCACCGTGCCGGTGGAGCAAATCGGCCACACCGTCCATCTCTTCAAGCAGGCCGAAGAAGTTAGGCTGCTGCACAAGCAGCGCCGCCGTATCCCCATCGAGCATATCCTCGATCCGGGAGTAATCGGTTGCTCCTTGAACCAGGGAGATCTCAGCCAGCTGCAGATCGCGAACCTCCAGATAGCTCTGCAGAACCCGGCGGTAATGGGGATTCACTGACCGGGAGACCAGTACCTTGCTGCGGCGGGTCACCACGCAGGCCGCTACCGCCGCCTCGGCCAGGGAGGTGGCCCCGTCGTAGAGAGAGGCGTTGGCCGCCTCCATCCCGGTGAGCCGGCAGATCAGGGTCTGATATTCGAAAATTGACTGCAGCACCCCCTGGCTGATCTCGGCCTGGTATGGAGTATAGGCGGTGTAAAACTCGCTCCGCCCCGTAACATGCTGCACCACGCTGGGGATAAAATGATCGTAGACCCCGGCTCCCAAAAAGCAGGGGTAATCCCGCAGGTGCCTGTTCTTCGCGGCGAGATCGCCCAGGTGAGCCAGCGCCTCCATCTCGGAAAGAGGCGGCGGCAGCTTCAGCTCATCCTGCAGACGGATCGCCGCGGGGAGCTCATCATAGAGCTGCTCTAACGAGGCGGCGCCAGTGGCAGCCAGCATCTCCTGCCGTTCCGCTTCGGTGAGAGGCAAGTAATGACGGCCGCCACTCATTTTTCGGCCTCCTCTTTTACAAATGCCGCATATTCATCCTCATCCATCAGTTCAGGGTTCTCATAACCGGCGGCCACTTTAATTTTAACCACCCACGCCGCCCCGTAAGGATCTTCGTTTAGCAGCTCAGGTTGATCCAGAAGCGCCTCGTTAACCTCAACCACTTCGCCGTCCACGGGAGCATAGAGATCGGAGACCGCCTTGACCGATTCCAGCACCACCAGTTTCTCCCCCGCCTGCGCCTCCTGCCCTGCTTCGGGCAGCTCCACATAAACGATATCTTTAAGCATATCCTGAGCGTAGTCGGTAATCCCGACGGTTGCCAGGTCGCCGTCACGGCTGACCCATTCGTGCGTGCGGGTATATTTCAACCCGGACCGGATTTCCCAGTTCATTTCGATTCCCTCCTGTAAAATGGTGTTTTTACGATTTGCGCGCGGTGCGCTTTATCCCGAATGATGACCTCCACCACGCCCCCCGGCGCTGTTTTTCCGGGGGACAAAAAGGCCATCCCGATAGATTTTTGCAGCGTCGGCGAATAGGTTCCGCTGCTGACAACACCGATCTCCGTCTCGCCGTCGAAAACGCGGTATCCTTCCCTAAGAATACCCCGCTCCAGCAGGATCAACCCCCCCAGCTTCCTGGGCAGTCCTTCTTCTTTCTGCCGCAGCAGCGCTTCACGCCCGGTAAACTCACCTTTTTTAAACGAGACAAAACGGTTCAGTCCCGCCTCCAGGGGAGTAATTGATTCGCCCAACTCGTGGCCGTAAAGAGGGAGTGAAGCTTCAAGGCGGAGCACGTCACGCGCTCCCAGTCCCGCCGGCGTGAGGCCAAGATCGCGCACCTGCCCGGCTTCCTGAAGATCATCCCAGAGCTGTTCAGCTTTACCCGGATCGCAAAAGATCTCAAAACCGTCCTCCCCGGTATAACCGGTCCGCGATACCAGGCACTTGATTCCGGCCAGGTCAACCTCCGGTATAAAATGGTAGTAGCGCAGCTGCTCCAGCGGGGCCTGCGTCAGGGCCAGCAAGGCCGCCAGGCTGTTGGGACCCTGGACAGCAACCAGGGCTGTCTCCGCCGAGAGATCGCTTAAGCTGACCCCCGGCTTTACTTTTTCGCTGAACCAGGCATAATCCTTCGCCGCGTTCGCCGCATTGACCACGAGCAGGAATTTCTCCGGGCCGCAGCGGTAAATGAGGATATCGTCCACCGTTCCGCCGTGCGGATAGCAGACCGGGCTGTAGATGATCCGCCCGTCGTAAAGTGTGGAGATATCGTTGGTCAGGGCCTCCTGCAGAAAGTCGGCCGCCCCCGGCCCCTCGACGAGAAATTCGCCCATATGCGAAGTATCGAAGAGGCCGCCTTTGCGCCGCGTCTGGCGCACCTCGGTAATGATCCCCTCATACTGGACCGGCATCAGCCAGCCACCGTATTCAACCAGGTCCCCTTTAAGCGCCAGGTGCTTTTCATAAAGAGGGGTTTTTTGAAGTTCAGTCATCTACTTCACCACCTTGATCATAGTTGTAATCTTCAGGGTCGTTCCTTTTTTACAAGGAAGAAAACTACAGAACAAACCATTATATTCAGCGACGATATTTCACCTCCCGTACCCATGCTTTCCAACATGGGTTTAATATGATCAAAACAGGGCCGTACAATAAGTAAAGGACAGCGGAAAGCCGACCGGCCTTCCTCTGTCCTTTCACCTGAGAGATTAACTCTTTCTATTTCAAGAGATTACCCCGTCGGTGTCCCGCGTAAAGCAGGATCTCTCCAGAGGGGCGTCCCCTGTCAGTACTGTTACCTGAGAGTTTCCCTCCCGGCCGCCACAGCCGGGAGATTGCTCCTTCGGCGGCCTTTCCCAGGCCCTCTCCCAACAGGTTCATCCGCTATATACTATCTGGATTAATCTTAACAGATTAATATTAAAAGGGCAACACACAAAATTTGATCATGCAAATTGATTTGTCTTCAACTCCACCAACCGATATCCGACAGGCCACACAACAGTGTCAACTCACTGTCAGTGGCTGCAAATATTATTGACAGATGATAGCAGTTATGCTAACTTGTTATTACAGGTATTTACTCGTTTTATGTCCTGGTATTAAGTCCCGGCATTAACATGAGTATGCTTTGCCTTCTTAATCATCCGGATGTATAATCACATCCGGCAAGTCAAAAAGGAGATGGTCCTAAAAAATATAATCATTCCACTATCATTTTAGGGTCCGCCCGTTGAAGAATATGTGGCATAAATGTATCACCTGAGGTTTGAAGGAAAATTACGGAACAGGAGGCCTGAATATGTCACTGCCAGAGCCGATGCTGGTTCAGAGTGCCACAAAACCGCTTTCCCCCATGAAGATTAACGCTTTTGCGACAGGTTCTTTCACCGTCGCACTCCTCTTTGGTATTGCCAACACTTATTTCACCTATTTTATCACGGACGTCGCTCTCGTTCCGGCTGCTGTAATGGGCACTGCCTTTCTGATTACACGATTGATCGATATCTGCTGGACTCCCCTGTTAGCCGGACTTATGCAGAACGGCAAATCGAAGTTGGGCAAATACCGCTCTTGGATCATCTACACGATGCCGGTTGTCTTTGTTTTTGTAGTCCTCTGCTTTACCAAGATATCGGGGCCTCCGGCCCTGATGGCCGTTTTATACGGACTTTTTTACCTGTTTGGTTTCGGATTGCTGGACAAGCCCGGCGGTGCCCAGAAGGCGCTGATGGTGCGGATGGCCTCAAGCTCCGAGGAACGGATGCTGCTCACCTCCCGCTCCGTGCAGTTTGAAAATATCGGCCGGATCCTATTCTCGGCGTGTACCCTGCCCCTGATTGCCCTGATCGGAGGCGGCAACGAGGCAAAGGGGTTTTTTTGGGTCGCGCTGATCTACGCCGCGCTCGCTGTCGCCGGCTATTATACAACGGCATGGGCCGGTAAAGAGTACGATCTATACGAAGCGCAGGGGGAAAAAGCAAAGGACTCGCTCACGGTTAAACAGATGTTTGAAGTTGTCATCAAAAACCCGCCCCTGCTCGTATCAATGCTCATCGAGTCAATTCGCTTTCTCGCTTTTATGGTCTTCGTCTCGACCATGGCTTATTATTTTAAATATGTAATCAATGATATCGGTTCGCTGACTACCGTCCTGCTGATCACCAGTATCGTCTGCCTTGGGGGCAGCCTGATCGCTCCCGCAATCAGCAATAAGATCGGCAAGAAATATACCTGTGTCCTCTCCATGGCGCTTTACGGAGCAGGCCTGCTGCTGCCCCGCTTCTTTGCCGTCGGCAATGTCGCCTTCTTTACTTTCTGCTTGAGCTTAGCCTATATCGGGCAGGCGCTGCAGCATTGCGTCGGAGTAGTCCTGTTTTCCGATTCAGCCGACTACTACGAGAGCAAAACTGGTGTCAGCGCACATGGATATATCATGTCAATGTATATCCTGCCTGTCGAGGTGGCCATTGCCTTCAGCATACCTGTTGTCGGCTGGTTCCTCGGCGGGATCGGCTACGACCCCACCCAAATCCCGACGGCGGCACAGCTGGTCGGTATTCAGAACCTGGTTTTACTCGTACCCGGATTGATGTTCGCCGGAGCTTTTATCCTGGCCCTGTTTCATCCACTTAATGAAAAACGGCTGGCCGGGGTGCGTGCGGATCTGCAGGAACTGCGCGCCCGCAAAGCTGCCCGGGCAAGCGAGTGAAGCCGTCGGATTTCTGCCATGCAGCAAAGGATGATCATACGTCACATGCCGCAATACAGAAAGCGCCTGGAATTCGGTTCAGGCGCTTTCTCTTTTTGTTTTATGAAATTGTATACCGTCTGTTGGACTGGACCATCTTCACGCAACCATAACCATAAAAACTGCATTACTGCAGACTATTTTCTTCCGATGAGTCCCCGGCGATAAGCCGTGTAATAGCGGCGGCAGTATTTATCCCTGCCCAGCAGAGCTTCCGCTGCCAGAATTGTGGCAATGGTATCCTTATCCGTCGGATCGATAATCGCCGAATCCATGCCCGCCGATATGGCCAGGGTCAGGAATTTGAGATTGATCGCCTTACGGTAGGGCATGCCGAAAGAGATGTTGGAGAGCCCCGATGTTATTCTCACCGTGGGATAAAGCCTCTTGATCTCTCTGACCGCCTCCCTGAAAGTTAAAAATGTGTCATTTACGGCGGAAAGCGCCATGACCAGCGGATCGATCAGGATGCGCTCTGGAGAGATGCCGTATCGCGCCGCCTTTTCGATGAGCGCGGAGGCTATCTCGACCTTGCTCTCAACATCGTAGGGGATCCCGTTATCGTTACATGTGAGCGCGATCACCTGCCAATCATTGCCGCGAAGCAGCGGATAGATCACCTCGCACTTGTTGCCCTCGCCGGATACCGAATTGATGATCCCGCTCCGTTTAACCCCGGGCAGGACCGCTTCAATCACCCCGGCATTGGGGCTATCGATACAGAGCGGCGTATCAACAGTGTCCTGGACCAGATCGATCAGCCAATTCAGAATCTCCAGCTCTCTGTCCGGACTTACGCCGGCACAAATATCGAGGTAATCTGCACCCGCCCCGGCCTGCTTCCTGGCCAGATCGCGAATATAGTTTTCATCGAGGGAGGCGATAGCCTTGGCCGTGGATGGGATCGAACCGTTAATTTTCTCTCCGATAATCATCATATCTTTCACCCTGCTCATTTCCGTAAATTATTTTGATATCCGGCAAGGTCCGCACCCGGGTGGCATGAACCGGTTTCACCGGAAACAGCCGAAGCTGCGGAACGGCTGCCGCTGCCGGAGCATCAACCACCCGCCGCTACAGGCAGCAGCTCGATCACGGCGCCGGGCTCAACGTAAGTGGTTTGCGCCGGGCCGCCCGCCGGGACCAGTTTATTGTTGCAGACAATCAGAAAGCAGCCCTGCATCTCCGGACATTCCATGTCGATTCCGGCGCGCTTAAGCGCCCCGGCAATTGTAATTTTGCCTGCCACCTTGACGACGGCTCCGCCGGCATCGATACCCAGCGTCCCGGCCAGGGGCCCGCGGGCGAAAATTGTCACCGCCTGCATGCTCTTCCTCCTTCAAGATCCTATTGGCCGGACAGATCAGAAGTTGTAAAACCGGTCCAGCTCCTCCGGCGGCACATCGAACACGGCATTTGTCGGCGGCAGGGGTTCGGTGCAGATCCAGTCAGGCAGCCTGTCCGGGCCGACGCCTGATTTCTGGTTGAATGCGCGCTCCACCCGCAGGACCTCTTTGCCGGTTTCCAGCAGGTCAGCCTCCGTCCAGTTTTCATCGAGCAGGGCGTTGAACAGCCCGGCAAATTTGCCCGGGCCGTTTATAAAGGTTGCAAACATGCACATGCCTGCTGAATCGAAAAATGCCATGTTGATCTGGGCGGCCCGGCAGATATCGACCTTCCCCTTCGGGTCAAGGTTGAACGCCATATCCATCTCCACCGAGCCCGCCGTATGGTCAGCGCCCTGCGTCGATGTGGCATAGGTCGTCCCGTAGCCCTTGAGGGGCCGCGCCGCATGAAAGGGCAGCGCCTGCCCCTTTACCGCAGGAACGCGGCTGATCCCCAGCACCTTGGCCGCATTGGCACAACCCGACCCGATGATCCTGCCCAGCGGCGTATTTTGACGGATCTCCTCGAGGTATGCCATCACTTTTTCCGCATCACCGAATTCAAAAAGACCTACATCGTTGAGCATGCCCACAGTCGCCCCAAATTCCATCGTATCTATGCAGAGCTCGTCGCAGGCCCGGTCGATTTTCATCAGCGTATCCAGATCGCCGATCCCCAGGTTGGAGCCGCAGGCGGCCGCCGTTTCGAACTCGTATCCGGCGGTAAGGTATTCACCATTTTCATCATTGAGGATGGTGCTGCAGCGTAAAACACAGCCCGGCATACAGCCGTGCCCCATCGCCGAGCCGCGTGTTTTGACATGCTCCATGATGGTGTTCGGGCTTAATCCCATGGCTTTTTCCCCGAAAGTGCCGGCGCGGTGGTTGAAAGTCGGCAGACCGCCCCGGTCGTTCTCCGAAACAACTCCCCCGTTGGTTGAAAATCTGGCGATAATCTGGCTGACCGGATCCTCCTTGATCAGCCTGGCCGCGGTTTTAATCGCTTCTGTAAATTCCTTCCCCCGTGCGCCTTTGCGCAGTGTACACCCGGTATCATCGATCACGATTGCCTTGAGACCTTTCGCCGCCATGACCGCCCCCATGCCTCCGCGCGCCGCCAGGCGGCAAGGCCGCCCCTCCATGTCGGTCACACCGATCCCGGAGTTGATCATCTTCATGACCCCGGCCGGTCCGACGATAATTGAAGCAACCTTGTCTCCGTAGCGCCTTTGCAGCTCGGCAGAAGCGTCATAGTTGTTCAGCATTTCGATACCGTTCGCCGGCTCCAGCGTTAACCCATCCCGGCAGACCTTAAGCACCTTGTATTCCGCGGAGCTCCCTGTAAACATCAAGGCGCGCACCCCCAGCCGGCCCAGCTTGTGACCGGCCGCTCCGCCTGAATTGGCCTCTTTGATTCCATTGGTCATCGGGCTTTTACCGCCTACCGAAAGGCGGCCCGAGCAGGGCGCGGCCGTGCCCGCCAGAATTCCGGGAGCCACGATAAAAACACTTTCTGCAGAAAGCGGATGCGCAGTCGGGGACATATACCTGCTCGTCAGATAAGCGACCATATACCTGCCGCCCACCAGCTTCTTCTCGACTGCAATGTCGGTATAGATCTTGCCTTCGCTCATGTCGATTCTGTAAATCATGATATACCGCCTCCTTCTTAACCCGATCTG